>JAAZVG010000005.1 GCA_018623655.1 Flavobacteriaceae bacterium | reverse complement strand
GTCTGAAATACTGTTCCTTTTTGGCAGTAATAGTGTCAGTGGGCCAGGCCAGTATTTGTCGGCCAGTATTTTTGCGTTTTCAGGAAAAGCAGTTACCAAATCAAGGAGTCTATCGTAGTCGGCAAGGTGTACAATCAGCGGATTATAGCTTGGCCTACCTTTGGTCTGAAAGACACGTGCAACTGCCGTATTAGAAAAAGCATTAGCGGCTAAACCGTATACTGTTTCGGTGGGTATAGCAACTACCTTATCTCTCTTTAGAAAATCTACCGCTTCTTCTATTGAAACTAATTTCATGTGGGCAAAGATAGGCGCTATAGTGCTTCAATCAGAATGGCAGATGCACCACCACCTCCATTACAGATCGCTGCAATACCATATCGCTTATTATAGGTTTTTAACGCATGCACAAGAGTCACGACAATACGAGTCCCAGAACAACCTATCGGATGGCCTAAGGATACTGCGCCACCATGGATATTTATCTTGTCCAACTCAACGTCTAATGCTTCAGCGAATGCGAGAGGAACCATTGCGAAGGCCTCATTTATCTCAAAAAGATCAATTTCTTCTAGGGGAATACCTGTAGTCTTCAATAAAGCCCTAGTAGCTTCAATCGGCGCTAGTGTAAACTGTGGCGGTGAGAGGGCGGTTTCGCTGTAGCCAATGATCTTAGCAATAGGCTTAGACGAAATCGTTTCAAGCCCTTCGCTATTTGCTAATAAGACTGCCGAAGCCCCATCGTTAAGTGTTGAAGCACTAGCTGCGGTAATCGTACCGCCAGCTTCAAAAACAGGTTTAAGTTGTGGTATTTTATCAAAATTTACTCTAAAGCACTCTTCATCCTTATCAATTGTCACGACTTCATTTCTAGTTACGATTTTGACCGGGCATATTTCATTCATAAAAGCATTTTCTTTCCAGGCTTTTTGAGCGCGCCTGTATGACTGAGCACTGTACTGGTCTTGAGCTTCTCGATCAATCCTTTTTTCTTTGCACACACTTTCTGCCAATACTCCCATGGCAACTCTTTCGGTGGCATCGGTAAGCCCGTCAAAGGCCAGGCCATCAATGAGTTTCTGATCTCCAAATTTAACTCCCCATCGAGCTGCTCGATCATAGTAGGGAATGTTTGACATGCTCTCGGTTCCACCTGCAACTACAAGTTTTCTTTGATTCAGCTGTAGTGTTTGTGCTGCGAGTATGATTGATTTTAGACCTGAAGCACACACCTTATTAATGGTAGTAGCTGGTGACTTCTCAGAAATACCTGCTTTTAAAGCCGCTTGTCTCGCGGGGGCTTGTCCAACCCCTGCAGTACAGACATTTCCCAAGAAGGTTTCCTCTATTTCTTGTCCTGAAACACCTGCCGATTCAAGGGTTGCTTTTATGGCTTCTGAGGCTAGATCAGTTGCTGTAAGTGAAGCCAGTTCTGATCCAAAACTTGCTATGGGTGTGCGCTTGGCAGCTAATAGATATATGTCAGTGGTTACTTTCATAAAGCTGATTTTTTAGATCAATAAAAAACTGAATGGCTTCAGGATTTCGAAGAGCGTCTAACGACACTACTTCTGAAGGTAATTGGCCCTCTAGAATTTTTCGAATAGGAATTTCTAGCTTTTTGCCGCTAAGTGTATAAGGCAGGTCTTTGACTAGCCAAATTCGATTGGCCTGATGTCTAGGTGATAAATCGTTTTTTAGATGCCTATTAATTTCTTGAGTAGACAAGCTCTTATCCGTCTTAACAAAAAGCAACAGTTCATCCTGACTTTTATGATTCAGGTGAAGGATTAAACTGTCTTCGACACCAGAGAGTCGTTTCAAGCTTTGGTCAATTTCAGCAGTTCCGATACGAACTCCGTGTCTATTGAGTGTAGCATCAGATCTACCATAAATAATGAAACTACCTCTAGAGGTTTCCTCTGCCCAGTCTCCGTGTCGCCATGTGTTTTCATAATCGGCATAATAACTGCTGAAATACCTAGAATTCTGAGTATCATTCCAGAAGTAGATTGGCATAGAGATTAAGGGAGCTGTTAGTACAAGCTCCCCTGGAGTATCAATTATTTTTTCGCCTTTTTCATCAAAGATTTCTACTGCGGCCCCTAGAAGTTTACATTGTAATTCTCCAGCAACTGACTTTTCGCCTGGGAGACCACCCAGAAAAGCAGAACAAACGTCTGTTCCTCCACTAAGGGAGATGATATCAGTATTTGGGAATCGAGTTTTTAACGCAGATGCAACCTCCTTATGCAAAACAGAACCGGTGGCACCAATACTTTTTAGTTGGGGCTGATTTCTCGTATTGCTAAGTTTTGAAGATCTTGATAGCAAATGGCTGTAATACACTGAACCGTGACCAAAGTGATTAATCTTGAATTCACGCGCGAATTCCCATAATCGATCTGGGTGGGGGTAGAATGAATCTCCGTGGTATAAGCACAAGGTTGCTCCTAGAAGCAACGCACCTAAACTATAGTTGTACATCATCCAGCCAGTAGTACTATACCAGAAATAGCGGTCGCTCATGGCTACATTTTGATGTAGACCTAGGGCTTTACAATGTTCAAGGATCATCCCACCTGTGCGATGGGTGATGGCTTTAGGCTTTCCTGTAGTGCCTGAAGAAAATAAAATCCAAATGGGATGATCAAATGCTACTTTCTCAAACTCGAGTTGATTTACCTCGTGACATTCCTCTGTAAAATCAAGGTCGAGTATTATCGTGTGCTCAATGCTAGCGATTTGGTTTTCTAATTTCTTAATCACTTTTGAGCGATCAAAATGCTTTCCTCTAAAGGTATATTTGGTATGGGCAACTAAGAGCTTTGGTTCGATTAGCTCGAATCGATCTTGAACTGCAGTCTCTCCAAATTCAGGAGGACAGCTGGCCCAGATCGCTCCTAAAGCATTGGTAGCTAAAAATGCGGCAACGGTATCGGGCCGATTAAGGACATAGCCTGCGACACGATCTCCTTTCTTAAGCCCATATTGCTCGAAGATTTTCTGGTAGTGTTTAACCTTTGCAAGAAGTGAAGGCCAACTCACCGAGAGGGAGTTGCCCTCTTCATCTGAATAGTATATGGCAATCTTATCTGATCTAAAATGCTTGAAAACCTCGTGAGTATAACTCAAGGTTGCTCCAACGAACCATTTGGTGTCTATGAAATGATCTCCTTGGTGAATAATTGTTGTTGGTTTATCGAAAAATTTGACTTCAAAGAATTCAGCGATAGACTGCCAAAATTCAGCAAGGTTAGTCACGCTGTACTGATGTAATTCGGCGTAACTGTTAAATTTTTCCCCCTGTTTTTGCTCTAGGTTATTTTGAAACGATTTTAAACGTGTTTTCATGGCCCGTTATCTCATTCTTAAGTTACCCATTTTTTGTTGAGTTAACTAAGTTGAAATTCGCCAGCGCTTAATTAAATACTATTATGTACTTTTCTTGTAACAATCCTAATTAAATAACAAGTGAGTGACAACCAACCTCATTTTAAAGAAGTATTAGGTCAGATTTCGCGATTAATCGCAGTGACGACTACTGTATTGTTACTTGTGATAGTATTGATTTTTGTTGGAATTTTGGCTACAGATCATGTACAAGAATGGGACAACCTTTATCTGAATTCTCCTGAGGTTACTTTAAGTCAGAAATTGACATTAGAAAACGCCGTTGAATACCAATCGGATGAGATAAAGTATGGATACGAATTAATCACCAATACGGACCAACTAATCGGCATGTCGGTTGATGATTCCTCAATGAGATACACAGGGAATGTTCTTAGATGTTCTAGTTGTCATCTTCAAGGGGGTACTCAGTCTTATGGGATTGCACTAGTGGGGGTAACCGGTCGATTTCCCCAATTCAGAGGTCGAGAGAATAAGGAAGGTACTTTATCAGAGCGAATAAATGGGTGTATGACAAGGAGCATGAACGGGATACCTCTTCCTGAAGATGGAGACGAAATGAAGGCGATGCTATCCTACATTTCATGGTTAGACGATTTTTTCGGAGAAGATGCATCTTCTATATCACCCGGATTAAAGCCCATTGAATTACCCAATAGAGCGGTTGATTTGGTTAGAGGTGAGACCCTTTTTAATAAGCAATGTACGGTATGTCACCAGTCAAATGGGTTAGGAGTTGCCAGTTCAGATAATTCTGCAGCCTCGTACATTTATCCTCCACTTTGGGGGGAATTATCTTACAATAATGGCGCGGGTATGCATCGAGTGATTACGGCTGCACAATTCATCAAATTTAATATGCCTTTTGGTATTACACACGAGTCAGCAGTACTCAGCGATGAAGATGCCTACGATGTTGCAGGATATATGAATAGCCACGAACGACCTCAACGTGCTAATCTAGATCTTGACTTCCCAGATCGAAAAAGAAAGCCTATGTCTACTCCTTATGGGCCTTACGCCGACGATTTTTCAATCGAGCAACACAAGTATGGACCATATCTTCCAATCGCCGAATATTATAAACAGGCTTATCAAATGACAAAGAAAAAATAGACACAAAAAAACCCGCCATCGGCGGGTTTTCGTTTTTTAAAGGCATCTATTTATCTGATAACGATACCAAGTGCATGTTGGAAGTGAGAAACTCCATAAGATGCAGGGCTGTGCTTAAAAGTACTGTCATAAGTAAGACCTAAATGATCAGTAATCCAAATATTAAGACCAGCTCCTAGATTAACTGTTCCTGATGAAAAATCTCCCATCCAGTATTTACCAGCACCAGCTGATACATATGGATCAAATTTGGTGTCGCTTAAGAAATTGTAACGTACTGAAAGATCAGCTCCAATATAACTTTCTTTTACAGATTGTGTTCCTAGCTTAGAAATCGAGCTAGCACTACCTCTAAGGGCAACAGAGAAGCCATTCTCTAAGAAGTAGGTTCCTTGAATGTAAGTTAAAGATGGTGCAACGTTCCAGTTGTCACCGACTTTAAAAAAGTCTTGAAATAAAGATCCAGCGTAGTCGTTTGTTGCATTCGTAGGAAATGCATCTACTCCTGTAAAACCTACGCTAAAGGTGTAGCGGTTATCTGCATCTTGGGCTTGTACGCCAAATGATAATGCAAGAATAGCTACAAGAGTCATTAATGATTTGATTGTTTTCATGTGATTTAAGTATAGTTTTGCTACAAAATTAAGCCAAATTATTGAAATGTGTCAATTTCTAGTGAATTAGCCTCCCTTACAAATGATTGAAACCTCTTTGCGATCACATAAGATGTGGCCGTTTTCAACAAGGTATTTCGAAGCGTTCATAGGAATTTCAACTTCCCCCTTGTCGATTATTCTTGTTGCAGATAAATGAATTTCTTCGAAACCTGCTGTTTTAAATGCTTTGTAATTAGAAGAGTTTATTCCTCCACCTGGTAAAATCGTTAGTGCATAATTTTTGTTCCAAGTACTCAGGAGATCGAGTGCATCGATGGCCTTTGTGCACCCACCCGATGTGAGAACCCTTTGTACTCCGAAATCATCTAATTGGGCAAGCGCCTCCTCTTTATTATGTATCCAGTCAAAGGCTCTATGAAATGTAAACGACAAACCCGAACTTGCTTTAATCAATCGCATAGTGTTTTCTAGGTCCAGTGTGTGATCTTCGTTTAATGCCCCTGAGACGACGCCCTTAACTCCTATAGATTTAGCCATTTCAATATCTGCGATCATAAGATCGATTTCACTTTGCGAATAGTTGAAGTCACCCCCTCTAGGGCGTATTAAAACATGAATAGGGATAGCGAGTTCTTCGATGGCTTTTTCGATTAAACCCCACGAAGGAGTAATGCCTCCAAGGGCTAGGGCCGAACAAAGTTCGATTCGGTTTGCTCCAGATTTTTCAGCGATAAGGGCAGACTCAATTGAATCAACGCAAATTTCAACAACCATATTAGGAATTATATTAGTCTCAATGTAGTAACTTTTAATTCTAATTCAATAGATATGAAGCGTAGAACATTCTTTTCTCTTTCTACCATGGGTACGGCAGGGTTTTTATTTGCTGAATCTCGGTTAAAGACCACAAAGTATGATCAAAGAGGTGATATCAAGGTGATTGCTACTTGGAATGTGCCGAATGCAGTAGACGCCGCACTTGAACAATTGAATCAATCGGCGAGTGCTTTAGATGCTGTTGAGTCTGGTTGTAGAGTTGAAGAATCAGATACCTCAAACAGTTCAGTAGGTAAAGGAGGTTTACCCGATAGAGAAGGAAAGGTAACGTTAGATGCCTGTATAATGGACGCTAGCGGCAATGCGGGATCTGTAGTTTTTTTAGAAGATATCGAACATCCTATATCAGTAGCGCGGCGTGTGATGGAAGATTCACCTCACGTTATTCTTGCCGGAGATGGGGCACAGCAATTTGCTCTTGAGCAAGGTTTTGAAAAGACCAATTTACTTACCGAATCTTCTAAAGCGGCTTGGAAAAAATGGTTAGAAACTGCAAATTACAAGCCCATCATTAATATTGAAAATCACGACACAATAGGAATGTTAGCTATCGATAATCAAGGAAATATATCAGGCGGATGCACGACCAGTGGTCTAGCCTATAAGAAGAGAGGTCGTGTTGGAGATTCGCCAATTATTGGTTCAGGACTATTTATCGATAATGAGGTAGGTGGGGCTACTGCTACAGGTATGGGTGAGGAAATTTTGAAGAGTGTTGGAAGCTTTTTAATCGTTGAGCTCATGCGTCAAGGAAAACATCCTCAACAAGCTTGTGAAGAAGCGGTTCGTCGAATCGCTAAGAAAGGAGGCGAACGTATAAAGGATTTTCAAGCTGGGTTTGTCGCCCTCAGAAAAGACGGCGAAACAGGTGGATTCGCAATTCATCCCGGGTTTAATTACACCATTGGAGATGAAAAAGGGAGAACACTATTAACCTCAAGTTCTTTATTTTAGTCGCTTTAACTGCCGTTCTATTTTGGCAATTATTTTTTCGATTTCTGAGTCGGGTTCGATAATGGTGTAATTTTCCCAAAAAATAGGATCATAGAAACCTTCTATAGATTCGATGAGTACTTTGTTCGGTCGTACCCTAGCTTTTTCGTCGATCAGATCTTTGTTTCTTTCATCAAACCAATCAGTAACGGCCATTTCAGCTTCTATCTGATACGTTCTTCGAAATAGACGAGACCTCCAATTTACCCTAAACTCTAAGTCTATCTTACCATATTGAAGCAGCCACCTATCTTCTTTGGGGGCATAATCAATTTGATAGTGCATCATTGTCGGCCATATATCCATTCCTTCTGGCTTTTTCTTGACAAATATTTTAGAGGCTTTTTCTCGATTAGATACGTCGAGATCTAAATCAGCTCGAACCAAATCAAAAGTTGCTTTATTGAGGTATAATACACCTGAGAATTTTGGTGTTTTTGAGTCGTTTCGAGGCTCGAAGGCAATTTGTAATACTTCTTGCTTGTTGTAGTCTAGAGTTCCTAAATAGACGTATTTGTAATATTCTAGATTGGTCGCATCGAAGATAATCTCGGGGTATTTTGCCAGATCAGTATAGAGAATATTGAAGGGGCCACCCTGCAATTTTACCGCAACCGAGTCAATTGATCGATAATTGTTTGCCTTTCTAAGCTGATTAAGAAATACGAGGTCATTTAGATCGCTGGTATTCGATCTTTTTACCACACTAATTACCGCTTCAGCTAAAGACAGGTTTTTTCCTCGCTTCTGAATACGTTCTCTAAAAAAGCCTAGTGCTTGCCTAGAATTTTTGTCTTCGTACTCCTTACGTCTACTGAGCATTTTTTCGATCAGTTGCTGTGGGTCGCGGTAACCTTCTACATTGATTCCCTTAAGTCTGATTTCTCGAGGTTCTAAATAAAAAATAAGGTTTTGGGTTTTATCGTTAATGCCGTAATTGTGGATTGATTGATTGAAACCCATTCCTCCAATTCGAAGCATGAAAGATTCTCCTTTATCGGTCAAAGGAATAGTGAACTCCCCTTCTGAATTAGTAACGATTCTTACTGTAGATTTTCCTTCAACCTCTATTAGGGCTCCTTCAATGGGTTCTTTCGTGTAGGAGTGAAGCACCTGACCGCTAACTCGTTTTTGACCGTATGAAGTGGTAACCAGAATTAGTGATGCGCAAAATATAAGAATTCGTTTCATTTTCTTTTTAATGTAAAAATAAAAAAGGCACTCTAATTAAAGAGTGCCTTTTGGTTAGGTCGCTAATACTTTACTCAAACTAGTAACCTGGATTTTGTGTTAATATTCCACCACTTAAATCAATTGCTTGAGTGGGAATTGGAAGAAGCGTGTGTTTATCAGACACAGTGCTTCGTTTCTGTGCAATGTTAGAAATGGTTCGAGCTTCATTATCGAAATACTCATTCATTGTTGCAACTTGAGTTCCCCAACGACGTAGATCAAATAGTCGCTGCCCTTCCATTCCGAGCTCTATTCTGCGTTCGAAACGAACTGCCTTTCTAGCGTAATCAGCAGAAGCAAACGAACCGTAAGGTTCGATAGAGTAGTTAGCGGCTGGGTTACCGTCATCGTCTAGAACTACATCTGAATTCTTCGCTCTTAAACGAATTTGATTGACATAGTCAAGTGCCTTGTCTAATTGCCCTACCTCAACCGCAGCTTCAGCTGCCATAAGGATAACATCTGCATAACGGATAATGTGATAGTTAAGACCAGATAACTGCTCTCCCCATCCACCAGTAGCCTGTGTAATAGATGCTTCGTCTTGGTGATAGACATGTTTTTTCCCTAGGTAAGGTCCTGAAATATCACTGAAATTAGCTCGTATCCAGTCTTTACCAACATGGACTCCGTAACCATTGTAATCAATGCCTCTGCGACCAACGGTGTAATCTATACGTGGATCAAGAGCTCCAGCGTGAGGAGTAAATGATTCATCAGAATTTACCCCGTAATCATTAGCGATATCTTGGTCGTTATACGTATCTAATAGCGGTAATCCATTGGCATCTACTTGGAAAGCATTAGCTAAATCCTGTGTTGGTTGGTAGAAACCACAGCAAGAACCAAACGGTCCAGGATTAGGGAAGTTTAATGTTCCCATGCTATTTGAGTTAAATGATTGACCCGAATCAGTAGTAAATTGAATTGCAAATACCGATTCAGTACCATTTTCACCCTTTGCTTTGAAGTTGTCTACGTAATTAGGTAAAAGTGCATATGAACCACTATTAATTACCGCTTCAAATTCTGCTAACGCTGCGGGGAATTTCGATTGATAGATATAGGTTTTACCTAAGTATGCAGTTGCAGTCCACTTATTGGGTCTGCCTGGCTCTGCCTGACTAGCAGGTAGATTTTCTTTAGCATAACTAAAATCAGCCTCAATTTTATCCCAAATTGGACCAGAATTAGGTTGGTTGAATTCGGTCATGGCATAATTTTCATCTGATATGTAAGGAACATTACCCCAATATCTTTGGATTTGAAAATTAAAGTGACCACGGAGGAATCTTGCCTCAGCAAGCTGTGCAGAGAAATCACCGCCTTCAATAGAATTGATTAGAGCAATTACGGCGTTTGCACGGTTTGCTCCAGCGAATAGAACTCCCCAACGGGCAGCCCAGTATCCGTTCCCCGGATCCCAGTTATAAAGTTCAATCTCTTTAAGGTCGGCCTGATCATCATCAGTACTCCCTTTATGAGCATCATCTGATAGAACATCTGCAGTCCAATCGTCTGCAGCTCTTCCCCAGTAATTACCATAGCCTACATTTACCTGTGCGTTAAGTGTTGAATAGGCTCCGGTTAGGAGTAAGTCTACTCCCGTAGCATTTTTCAGCGCATCATCACTAAGTGCCCCTACAGCAGGTGACTCAGTAAAGTCTTTACTACAAGCAATAACAAGTAGAAGCGCAAATAAAAAACTTATTCTTGTTTTCATTTTCATCTTTTTTTAGAATTTAATATTAGTTCCTATAGAAATAGTTTTAGCAAATGGATAAACTCTAGAGTCTATTCCTAGACTTAAGTTATCGTAAGCAACTACCTCTGGATCAAAACCAGTATAGTCTGTTATAGTAAATAGGTTAGTACCTTGAAGGTACAATCTAACACTTTCAGCTCCAATTGCCTTTAAAGCGGTGTCTGGTAGTGTATAACCTAGCTGAAGGTTTTTTAATCTTAGGAATGAAGCATCTTCTACGAAATAGCTATTAGCTGATGATTCATTTAGTGGATAAGAGCTTGATACTGCTGGCACCATAGTGTCAGTGTTGCTTGGTGTCCAGGCATCTAATACTCTCGCACTTCTGTTACCTAAGAAGAAGTAACCAAAGTCGGTAAAGACTTTGCTATAGTTGTAGGCATCGTTTCCTTGTGATCCGTTAAAAAAGGCTGACAAGTCAAACCCTTTATATCCTAGATTTAAATTGATACCATAAGTGAAATCTGGATGAGGTGAACCGATCTTTTGGCGGTCATCAGCAGTAATTTGACCATCTCCGTTCAGGTCTTCAAAAGTCATACGTCCATTGCTATCTAAACCTGTCTGCTTTAGACCAAAATAGTAAGACATTTCATCTCCTACTTCTGTTCTTGTTACAGAACCGTTACGAAGATCTCCTCTACCAGCTACCGGCGCATCACCAATCAGACGAACCACATTGTTTTTATAGTGCGATAGGTTAACACTTATATCGTAAGTAAATCCTGTTGCAGTCTCATCTGCATAACCTAAAGCCAAATCAAAACCAGTGTTCTCAATATCTCCTAGGTTTACCAGTGGCGCACCAGCATCAATAGCTGTTGTACTGATCAGGCTATTATCTCTTGTAATAAGGTCTTTAGTTTTAATATTAAAGTATTCCGCCGAGATAGATAATTTGTAATCTAAAAGCCCTAGATCAACACCGAAGTTGGTAGTCTCTGAAGTTTCCCAACGAAGGTTAGGGTTACCTACTTGTTGAAGGATCGCACCTTGTGAGATAGCGCTATCGTTAAAAGAGTAGTTAGCTAAACTCTCACTTAAGCCAGAAATATTAATGGTCGGATTGTTTGCTGGCAGTGTTTGGTTACCTAACTGACCCCAAGAGGCCTTAATCTTCATTCGGTTTATTAGACCGTCAGCGTTGAAGAAATCTTCGTTGCTTAAGTCCCAACCTACACTAGCAGATGGGAAAATATCACTCTTATTATCTCCCATGAAGCGGGATGATTCATCACGACGTACAGTAACGGTAGCATAGTACTTACTGTCATAGGAGTAATTTGCTGTTCCAAATAATGAATAAAGAGAACTAAATCCATCATAGGCATAATACACGTTAGGTGTTCCTGAACCATTATTAAGTAGATAAAAGTCAGGCGTCTCGAAAAGGTAACCCGTTCTTTGAATTCCGCTTCCTTTTCCTGACTCTTTAACCCACTCAATACCAGCGAGAGCATTTAATGAATGAGATCCAAAGTTCTTATTAAGATTAAGTGTAGTCGTCCAGTTCCAGTTATAAGAAGTCTGGTTCTGTTCATTAAGAGTTTGAGTAGAAATAGGTTCACCGTGCTCAGGATCTAATGAGGTGAACTGACGAGAATCAAAAGTATTGAACCCTCCAGCAAAGGTTGTTTTTGCTGTTAGTCCGTCAGCTAGTTCCATTTGAGCATAGATATCTCCAATAAGATTGAAACGCTTGAAGTAGTCGTTTCTTGTACGATAGAGCTGTGCAGCAGGGTTACGAGTATTACTCAAACCTGGTCCAGCTACCCCAGTGTAGTTTCCATCATTGTCTACTACAGGTAAAAGTGGTGTAATACGCATAGCGCCTTCAATGGCCTCATCTACACCAGGCATTGTATTGGTGTACGAAATATTAAGGTGTTGACCAACTGTGAATTTGCCAGACTTAGCCTCGCTATTAAACTTAAGACTTCCTCTTTTGAAACCTGTATAATCCATAATACCTTCTCGATCTAAATAGTTTAAACCAAAGTAGTATTTAGATGATGCGTTACCATTAGCGATTGAGAAAGCGGCATTGGTGACCTGAGCATCTCGAGTTACAGCGTCGATCCAATCGGTTCCTCCTGGGTTTACATTAGCTGTGAAAACTCCTGGCGCAGCAAATACAATCGGATCATATGAAATAACACGCGTGTATCCTACAATACTTGAAGGTACAACAGGAGAAGCACCTGAACCGTATTGTGGGTGAGAAGGTGTAATTCCATCATTAATGTAACTTTGCCAGATCATATCGGCGTGCTGTTGAGCATTTAACATCTCAGGTGCATTCGATAATTGCTGTGTTCCTGTGTATAGGTCTACAGAGATTGCTGCCTTTGACATGTTGTATCCTCCGCCTTTAGTAGTAATGATAACAACCCCATTAGAAGCACGAGCACCATAAATAGCTGCCGCCCCATCCTTTAAAACGTTCATCTGTTCGATGTCGTTAGGGTTGATATTATTAAGTACTAAAGGGTCATCGGTTTGTACCCCATCAATAATATACAATGGGTTCGTACTGTTACTTGTACCAAAACCGCGGATCGTGATCTTCGGAGCAGCACCTGGGTTGGCGTTGGTTACAACATTTACCCCGGTAACACGGCCTTGTAGGGTCTCAGCTGCGTTAACTACAGGAGTTTTGACTGCCTCTGACATGTCAACCGTGGCAACCGAACCGGTAACCCCTCCTCTAGTTTGCGTACCGTATCCTACAACGATCACTTCATCTAGGACATTCGAAGAGTCGAGCATCACATTGATCTCGCTCTGACTGCCCACTAAGACTTCTTTAGTGGTGTATCCGATAAAAGAAATTACCAGCACATCTTCACTTGAAGCTTCAATACTAAAGTTACCGTCAAAGTCGGTGGATGTACCAATTGCGGTCCCTTTAATTAACACTGTAGCTCCCGGTAAAGGCCCGTCAGCACTGCTAACGGTACCCGTAACCGTCTGGGCCAATAGCGCGCTAGTTGAACCCATAATAAGAGCTATCAAAAATAATTTGATTTTGTTCATAATGGTTAATAGTTTGTTAATTAGATACATAACTTTAGGAATTTTTTACATCCTCTCAAAATTTTTCTTAATCTTTTTTGGATATGATCAGAATTTGGAGTGCTTTGACCTAAATTCAACCATATTTTTCATTTTCTTGAAGACAATGGTCATATATTGCCCCATTAAATGACTAAATAAAATAGAGGTAATGCGAATAACTTTCTTCTTTATTCTTATACTACTATCTTCCTGTTCTTTTTCAGATTCACTTTTTGAAAGAGTATCGTCTACAGATAGCGGGATATATTTTTCAAATACAATCACAGAAGACGGTTCTTTTAATATTCTGACCGAGGAATATATTTTTAACGGAGGGGGTGTGGTAAGCGCAGATTTTACCAATGATGGTTTTAGAGATCTTTTTTTTACCGGGAATCAGGTAGGTAATGCGCTTTACATCAATAAAGGTGACTTGGTGTTCGAAGATCACACTGAGATGTCAGGAATTGAGATGGCTAACCAGTGGGCCACGGGCGCTACTTATGCGGATGTAAATGGAGATGGCTGGCTAGATCTTTATGTCTGTACTGCGATGAACACCGAAAATCGTCGAAACATTTTGTGGATAAACGAAGGCCTCGATGCCCAGGGTAAACTTTCTTTTTCAGACCAAACCGAGGCCTTTGGTCTTGAACACACCGGTAATAGCATGGGAGCGGTGTTTTTTGATTATAACAAAGACGGATTTTTAGATCTCTATGTGATCAATAATGAGCAGTCTGAGTCAATTCCTATGAATTATCGCAACAAGGTAGTTGATGGATCAGCACCCAGTAATGATGCGCTTTTCAGGAATAATGGAGACGGGAGTTTTTCTAATGTTACTAAAGAAGCCGGGATCTTAGTTGAAGGTTTTGGGTTAGGTATTGTGATTAGCGATGTCAATCACGATACATGGCCAGATATCGTTATTGCAAACGACTATATCTCTAATGATCTGGTCTATATTAATCAGCAAGATGGTACATTTCTGACTGCAGCTCGTGAGATATTCAAACATCAGAGTATGTTCTCGATGGGGGTTGATGCAGCTGACATCAATAACGATGGATATGATGATCTCATATTCTTAGACATGCTCGGAGAGACTAATTATCGCAAGAAGACAACGATCACCCTTAGTAACTACCAAAAGACCTTGCTTGACCAGCAATGGGATTACGAGTCTCAGCATTCTAGAAATATGCTTCATTTAGGCACGCCTGATGGATTACCTTCTCCTGAGGTAGGTATGTTCTACGATGTCTATCAAACCGATTGGAGTTGGTCTCCGCTCTTTTTTGATGCAGATAATGATGGCTATCGAGACCTTTTCATTACCAATGGATTTCCGAGAGATGTAACCGATAAAGACTTCACCAACTTTAGACAGGGGGTAGAGAATTTTGTGAGTTCTGAGGTATTACTTACTAAGGTTCCGGTTATTAAACAGAAAAACTACGCCTATCAAAATATTGAAGGTAAACGATTCGAGAACAAAAGCGATGACTGGGGGCTTGGTTTACCCTCATTTTCGAATGGAGCGGTCTTTGTAGACTTAGACAATGATGGTGACTTAGATTATGTTGTTAATAACATTCACGATGAGGCGTTTGTCTTTGAAAATAAGAGTGACCACAAAAATCAATCAATAACTATTGACCTAGAAGGCCCATTAAACAACCCAACAGGAATTGGGGCTAAAGTTGTTCTTTACGCTCCCGATGGACAGTTTCAACAACAGACCAATTACCATACACGCGGATACATGTCTAGTGTTGACGATCGCCTCTTTTTTGGTTTAGGAAACGAAGAGAAAGTGTATGCTGTTGAGGTACTTTGGCCTGATGGAAAGCACCAGAGAATCGACGCGGTTACTCCGAATACAACCTTAAGTGTTAACTATTCAGATGCCGTAGAAAACACAGAGGGAGTTAACCTTCTGTTTAGTCCAATTAGAATTGAAAACACATTTTCAGCTGTCGAATCTACATACACTCATAAGCAGCCTGAATTAGGAGATTTTCAGATTCAACGATTGTTGGGAGCTAAGATTTCTGAACAGGGCCCACGGCTTCAAAAAGCAGACTTTAATAAGGACGAATTAGATGACTGGGTTGTTTTTGGCGCTATGGTAGAAGACGTTCAGTGGAATATTCAACAATCAGATGGTTCTTTTGAGGTTTATAGTTTGGCAGATTTGATTGACGAGGAACTACTTATCGAAACAGGGGTTGTAGCAGATGTAAATAATGATGGGTATACAGATCTGATTGTTATTTCGACCCACAATGAATATCAGACAAGAAGCTATTATTCGGTCTTACATTTCATAATCAATAAAGGGGGGCATTTCGAACTTTCTGATAACTATAAACTAGATACTCAGGTTAGTGATGTTACTCCCATTGATATGAATGGCGATGGATTCGTTGAACTTTTCCTTAGTGGCAAAGTGAAGATCTTTGAATATCCACACCCCGACCCCTCGATGTTGCTGATTCAAGCAGATACTGGCTGGGAAAAACTCGATGATAAGAAATTGGATTATGGTAATAGAAAGCTAGGTTTGACTTTCGCAAAGGCTTATGATTTCGATGCTGATGGCTTTGAAGATTTAATTATTGGAGGTCCATTTAGACCTGTTGAGTGGATGCATAATCAGAATGGTGAGTCGTTCGTAGCAAAGCCGATTCAAGGGTTTGAGAATAAGCTCGGATGGTGGAGATCGCTTCGTCTTATCGATTATGACAATGATGGAGATCAAGATCTCTTCCTCGGGAATATCGGTCAGAATCATAATTATCATATTGATGCGGATAAGCCTCTTAATCTTTTGGTTAAAGACTTTGATCAAAACGGTTTCGAAGAACCCATCCTTTTCGCTTCGAATAAAAATCAAGAAGGAGATTGGGACTCTTACCCGGTTAGTTTCTGGGGCAACCTCTATGGACAGAGCCCCTATTTTAGAAATCGATTCGAATCGTATCACGATTTTGCAACTGCCACTTTAGAAAGTATCACAGCTGAACTCGATGTATTTGAAATCTATGAGATTAATTACGATTCATCAGTAGTTCTTCAGAATCAAGGAAACGCAAGTGTTGCTGCTCAAGACCTACCGTTTGAAGCACAATGGGCACCTGTTTACGGTTTCGAAAAAGTAGGCGGTGAGGATAAGATAGTTATTTTAATTGTCGGAAACGACTATGGAAATGAACCTTTCTTTGGCGCGCTTGATGCGCTCAATGGCCTACAAATTGATTGGGTCAATGATCAATGGTCGGTGAACAGACAGTCTAATTTTCATGTGACGGGCAATGCGCGTGATCTAATTCGAATCAAAAAGGTCAATAGCGAATATCGATACATTACCTCGCAAAACAATGATAAACTGGTGATCTACGATAAATAGCTTTTGTTATTCGAGAGACTTATAGGTGTTAATTCCTTTCTTCTCAAACCACTCGATATGTCTTTCTAAAATTCGCTTATAAGATTCCCAGGATCTTCGGTCTTTGGTACTCCAAGCAATTTCTGCCAGCCCAGGGAGGCGCGGAAAAGTCATGTACTCGATGTCTTCTAGATTTTCTAGGGTTTCTGACCATAATGGGGCCTCAACACCAACAATCTGTTCGGGGTCTAGTTGTTCTACAAGTGCTTCAGGGTTCCAGTTATAAGATTTTTTAACAGGTAAATATCCTGCCCAGTGAAGGCCAAGTGGAGTAAGTGAATCGTATTGCATGTCTAAATAGGCATGGGCCGCTGGCGAAATGATCACTGAGGCCTTTTTACTTGCTGCAAGACTGGTGTTTTCGCTGCTTGCCCAGTATTGTGATATTGTTCGCTCATCAAGTTTTGCGTTGGCAATTTCGTCCCATCCGATAGGTGTTTTTCCTAGAGCTATCACCTTTTCGAGAGTGAATTCAACGATTCTTACATAATCCTCATCAGAAGTTACATGTGATTCGTCACCTCCAATATGCAAGTACGGACCCTCAGTGATTTCTGCAAGCTCCGTAAATACATCTGATAAAAATGTATAAGTGATCTCCTTCTCTGCGCAAAGCGTCGAAAAACCTACTTCAGTACCCGTATAAAGCGCTGTTGCCTTGTCATCACAGTTGAGTTCTGCATAGCTAGCTAGAGCGGCGTTGGTGTGTCCTGGGATATCTATTTCTGGTACGATCGTAATGAATCGTTCTTGTGCGTAGCGTTGAATCTCTTTATAATCTTCTTGACTCAAATAGCCTCCTTCTCCACCGCCAACTTCGGTAGATCCTCCTGTAGCGGTAAGTTTAGGCCAGCTATTGATTTCTATCCGCCATCCTTGATCGTCAGAAAGGTGTAGGTGCATATGATTAATCTTGTAAAGACTAATTTGATCGATGACCGATTTTATGACTTCAACCCCGAAAAAGTGCCTCGAAATATCAAGCATATAACCTCGGTAGGTATATTTGGCAGTATCAGAAAGATCCACTGCTTTCCAGCTTTCCCCACTCCATAAATGATTGTAAAGCAATTGTCTTAGCGTTTGCCAGGCATAAAATACTCCGGCCTCAGAGCCTCCGGTAATTTCAACGCCTCTTTCTGTTATTTGAAGTCGATAAGATTCTGTATCAAGAGATGCATCAAGATTCAGCATTAAATTCGCTGATCCTTCTTTCTTTTTTGAAACTTCTATGCCAAGTTCTGTGATTTGTGAGGCCAGTGTTTCTAAAAGCCCGTCTGATATGTCTGGTGCTACAGTTACCCATTCCTTAGCTAGCGATATTTTAGTTTCTGCCGTTCGGGCATCTGCTACTTCAGGAATAACTATTGTGGCATTAAACTCTTCAGATGGCGCAGCACAAGAGATGATTAAGATTAGTGTGAAAAGACTTATCGAATATTTCATGGGGGTAGTTTTTAATAAAAATAACGTTTAAAAGCTTCAATTGCAGCGTAATCAGAAAGACCTAGAGCGCGATATATTGCGGCCGTTTCACGATTTCGATCTTCGGCACGTACCCAGAATTCTCTAGAATCGTTTCCTTGAAACATCACTCCGTCTTTTTGAGTTTGATGATAGAAGATTGCCTTTCGCTTGCGTCTGACTTGAGCAGGACTCATAGGTACCGCCATGTCGATTTCAAAAGGCTCGTATTCGAGCCAAGCACCGCGGTAGAGCCATAGCCAACAGTCTTTCATAAAGGATTCTTTCTTTAGAGACTTTAAGCCTTCAAGTAGGGCTTCAAGGCATAGTTTGTGAGTACCATGCGGATCTGCGAGGTCTCCTGCAGCGAATACTTGGTGAGGCCTGATCAATTTTATTAGACTTGTGTGTATGTCGATATCAAATTGGGTGATAGGGGCTTTTTTGATCCCTCCGGCTTCGTAAAAGGGGAGGTTGAGAAAGTGTACTTGTGAATCTGGCAAACCTAGATACCGAGTTGCTCCTAATGCTTCTTTCTGTCTTATGATTTTTTTGATTTTCCGCAACTCAGTCGATTCGTGTGGATTACCCTCGAATTGAGATAGTAGGTCTTTAGTTGAGGTAAGCGACTGATTCGGAGTGCCATCACATAAATCGTAGGCCACCTCTACAAATTTTCTTGCCTCGTCATTAGATACAGCAATACTGCCCGAGGTTTGATAAGCGACATGCACTTCGTGTCCTTGAGAAATAAGTCTGTCGAGCGTACCTCCCATCGAAATTACATCATCATCTGGGTGAGGACTAAAGACAATCACCCTTTTCTGTTTTGGTCGTTCTCTTTCTGGGCGATGTGTATCGTCTGCATCTGGTTTACCACCAGGCCATCCGGTAATAGTGTGCTGAAGTCTATTGAAGATTTCGATATTTAAATCGTATACTGATTGGGTTTCTATAAGATCAGAGAGTGAATTTTCGTTGTAATCACTTTCAGTTAGCTTTAGAACAGATTTCTCTGTTTGACGACATAGCCAAACCACTGCCTTGTACTTCAATTCTTTTGTCCATTCACATTGCTGAACTACCCAAGGGGTTTTAATTCTGGTTAGTTCTGAGGCAGCATCTTCATCGAGTATGAAGGTGACATTTTTGTGGTTTTGTAAGTAAGTAGAGGGGTTTCGGCTACTGATATTATCTTCGATAGCCTCTTTTACCACTAAACTCTTTTTTTGACCCCAAGCCAAGAGTATTATTCGCTTAGCATTCATAACACTTGCGATTCCCATTGTGATGGCTTTTCGTGGTACGTTTTCTATTCCTTGAAAAGATTCGGCAGCATCCTCTCTTGTGATATGGTCAAGTGTTATTACTCGGGTTCTTGAATTTAAATTTGATCCAGGCTCATTAAATCCAATGTGACCGGTACGTCCGATTCCCAAAAGCTGAAAATCAAGACCTCCTAGAGCTCGTATTTTTTCTTCGTATTCTAAACAGTGCTCTCGTGCTTTCTTCGCTGAGACACTACCATCAGGAATATAAACATTGTCAGGATTAATGTTTATGTGATTAAAGAGGTGTTCTTGCATGAAATAGTGGTAACTATGTACACTATCAGCTTTCATAGGAAAGTATTCATCCAGATTAAAAGTGACTACGTTCTTAAAACTTAAGCCCTCTTCTTTGTGAAGTCGAACGAGTTCTTGGTAGACTGAAATTGGCGAAGAACCTGTTGCTAATCCTAGTACGCAAGGCTTTCCTTTCTCTTGTTTTTTTCTAATAATACTAGCTATTTCATGGGCTACTTCTATAGAAGCTTCTTTCGCAGAATCAAAAATAATATTGTGAATTTTTTCAAATCTTGTTTCCTCAAAAATTCCTGGAGATTGGTAAGATATACTCATAAATTGATCTTAATTATTGGGCTGGTATTTTGCGAAATGTAAATTTTAATCGCTTCGGAACAAACTTTTTTTTAATTTCTTTCCCAGTTTTTGACATATTTATGATAATTCAACACTTAACCGATGAAACAATTTTTTAGTTTTTTGATTATTCTTTCGACTTTTTATGTGCAATCTCAGCATTCTATTTTCAATGGTAAAGACCTTGAGGGGTGGACAATTAATGGTACCGAAAAATGGTATGTCTCTGATGGACTCCTTATTTGTGAAAGTGGTCCTGATGCAGAATACGGTTACCTGACTACAGATGCCTTCTACGACGATTTCTTATTAGAGTTAGAATTCAAGCAAGAGGCCGATGGTAATAGTGGGGTCTTTTTTCGGTCAACGGTTGACGGTACTATAGTGAACGGATGGCAAGTTGAGGTTGCTCCACCAGGAAGTGATACTGGAGGCATCTATGAATCCTATGGCCGAGGATGGCTTATTAAACCTGATCCAAAGAAGGATATGTACCTTAAAATGGGTGAGTGGAATACTATGAAGATTCTCTGCATTGGAGACCGAGTTCAGACTTTCTTGAACGGTCATGAAATGGTCGATATTACCGATGAGAAGATAGGAGATGGCGAAGGAGGAATTGCGCTTCAAATTCACTCGGGAGGAGGAATCAAAGTTCTCTGGAAGAATCTTAAAATCACAGAACTATGAGAAAGGTAATCCTACTAATCGGTATAGGTTTGTTGTCCTCATGTACAGAGCCTACTCAGACTTCTGAATGGAGGTATCTATTCGATGGCACGAGTCTCGATGGTTGGCGCGCCTATAATGGCGACGATTTACCTCCTGGGTGGGCAGTTGTTGATTCATTAATGACCTTCAAAACCGAATTTATATCTGAATCAGACTACGATTATAAAGGGAGTAGGGATCTAATTTATGGCGACAAGGAGTTTGAAAATTTCGAACTCTATGTAGAGTGGATGATCCCTCCTGGCGGAAATAGCGGTATCTTCTATCACATTAAAGAAGGGTATTCGGGTATTCCTGAAGTAGCTCCAGAATATCAATTAATTGATGATCTACATTACACTGATTTCCATGATATTGAAGACTATAATCGAAGTATTGGAATCACAGATCATCCTGAAAAATTACAGCCTATTCAATCGACCGGTGCTGATTATGGAATGTACACGCCAAAAGAGGATAAGGTTTTGCATCCGGCGGGATCATGGAATAGCACGACGATTCGGTTCACTACAGAAAAAGTGACCTATTACCTGAATGGGGAAGTAATGCTCGAATTTATTCCTTGGTCAGAAGACTGGAATAAGAGGAAGAATAATGGTAAATGGGGTATGGCCGAAGATTATGGTAAGTTTAATAAGGGTTTTGTTGGGCTACAAGATCACGGAAGCGAATTGTGGTTTAAAACGGTAAAAATCAAAGAACTATAACATGGATAAACGAACATTTTTAAAAACATCAACACTCATCGCAGGTGCAGCAGTATTACCTATGTGGTCTTGCGTTTCAGCAGAGAAGCAAATTAGAACGGCTCATATTGGAGTCGGAAATATGGGACTTGAAGATTTAAAGGCAATTGCCACACATCAGCAAGTGGTTGTTTCTGCCTTGTGCGATGTAGATCAGAATAATCTTCAGGCTGCGGCCCAGCTTTTTCCAGAGGCAAGATTATTCTCTGATTACCGTCAAATGATGAACGAATTTTCTGATGGCTTCGATGCAGTGGTTGTTTCTACCCCCGATCATACGCATGCACCAGCCTCACTTTTAGCCATGGAGTATAACAAGTCAGTGTATTGTCAAAAGCCTTTGTCGCATTACGTTTCTGAATCACGAGAGATGAGTAAGGTAGCTTCAGAGAAGGGCTTAATTACTCAGATGGGAATTCAGGTACACTCTTTTTATGACTATAAGCTTGCTACGATGCTTATTCGCGGTGGAATCATCGGAAAGGTGTCAAAAGTGATCGCTTGGTCGAATAAAAATTGGGGATATGATGGAGCGACTCCTGAAGGATCTGACTTGGTTCCAGAAAATTTAGACTGGAATCTGTGGCTGGGCACGTCGAAGCAGCGAGACTATAAAGAGGGATATTATCATCCGATGAATTGGAGAAAACTCATGGATTACGGATGTGCCACACTTGGGGATATGGGTGTCCATATTTTTGATACTCCATACAACGCCCTTGAATTGGGAGTGCCCTCAACGATTACTAATAATTGTAGACCATCGAACGGTTACGGGTATCCAGAAAGAAACATCGTTCACTATACTTTCGAGGGAACCAATTATACCACTCCTTCATTCGAATGGGTTTGGTATGACGGAGTTGAAGGTCCTGAGGCTTCTGAACTTTTAGAACTACCTAATGGCGATCAATTACCTGATCAAGGGGCGATGTTCATCGGAGAAAATGGAGAACGATTACTCCTGCCACACTTTATGGAGTTACCTCGCTGGATTGTCGATGGAGCATATAAAGAATATGATATCGAACAGTACGACACAGATAACAGTTTGGGAGAACCGATTCGTAACTATTCTGAAGAGTCACCATTGCACTATCGTCAGTTCATCGATGCTTGTTTAGGCAAGACCGATTGTACTGCACCGTTTGAGTATGGGGCTAGACTGACAGAAACCATTTTACTTGGAGTAATTGCGGGACGATTTCCTGGTCGTACGCTGCACTACGACAAAGTGAATTCTGCTTTCGAAGAAGCTGAGGTGAATGAATTCTTATCTGGAAATTATAGAGCCTTTTAAATGAAGAATCTTTTTCTGTGTATTTGTTTAGTGAGCAGTTTATTGGGCTTCTCGCAGGACTGGGCGAATATGAATTTTTTTAAAGAAAAAAATCGACAAGTGATGTTAGAGAATAAGCCAGTAGCAGTGGTGTTTATGGGTAATTCAATTACCCAAGGATGGGTCGATATGCGACCTCATTTTTTCATCGAAAATTCTTTTGTGAATCGAGGGATTAGCGGGCAGACCACTCCACAAATGTTACTTCGATTTAGACAAGATGTAATTGATCTAAAACCAAAAGCTGTGGTTATTCTCGCCGGTATCAATGATATTGCCGAAAATACGGGGCCTATTTCTCTTGAGGATATTGCTGCAAATATTGAATCAATGGTTGAGTTATCGATTGTTCATGGCATACATCCGCTAGTGTGTTCGGTACTGCCTGCCAATAACTTTCCGTGGAGACCCGAGATATTACCACGAGAAAAAGTCATCAAACTCAACGAACTATTATTAGCCCTTACTGAGAAACATCAGGCAACATACGTCGATTACTACACCTCAACAGTCGACACTGAAGGCGGATTAAAAAGTGACCTAGGCTATGATACAGTCCACCCCAATGATAAAGGTTATCAGGTGTTAGAACCTATTATTTTAGAATCACTTCAAAGCGTTTTCCGCTAGATAAAATGCAAAGCGAAAATGGTCGCTGCTTTTTTGTCTTGATTTAAAATAGGATTTGAGTTCATTAAGGGTATCGAAGGCTTCAGCCCGTACTACGGGGTTAGCCTTTTCGTCCTCTTTTAATTCGATAAGTCGCTCAATAAGTGCTATCTGCAGTCCCTTTTTTAGTGCATCTAACGGCGTTGCATCTTTGATGATTTTAGCAGCTAGGGTATTGATCAACTCCTTAGTATTCAGCGGATTTCCTTTCACGCTTTCAGCACTTGAAATCATTTGATTGAGTTTTCTTGTACTTAGTAGTCGATAAACTAACGCCTTTTGTAGGTTGCCGATTAGCGGCAGGCGACCTTCATCTTCGAATTGCGAAATAAGAGCTGGATCGAGAAGCCACATAGGACTATTCCAAACTTCTCTTTCAAGAGTATTTAACGCCATTAGTTGTTCTGATCTAGGGACATTTTCATATACCTGTTCGACCTGACCTTTTACCACTCGTGTCTCACGAACTCCGCCTATAAGATTAGCGACATGATAAACATAACGCCGATAGACACTTACCATTTCTAAATAGAGCTCTTTGAGGTCGTCGAAGTTTTGTCCGTCTTCAGTAGTCCAATCTTCTAGATTTTTTGCAACAATTTTGAGGTTTGAAAGCCCGTAGGCAGTTGCTTTGATCGGATCATCCCCAATATTTTCTGTTTGTGAATCGGGATCGGTTCCTCCGCTTCCGAATTGATAGATAGGGTTGAGGTTACGCTCACTAACAAAGGCGGCCAGCTTTGATTTAATTTCGTCAGGTTCTTGGCCAGGGAAGTAACGATACCCCCATTCAATCGCATAATCATCGTAAGGTCCCATTTGGCGAACGAATCGAATATTCTCGTCTCCAGGTTGAGCAATATAATTGTAACGAGCATAATCCATTATAGTCGCAGCTATTCCCATCTTCTGAGTAAAACTTCCTGAGCGAAGTGAATCTACAGGATAGGCAGAACTTGCCTTCATGTTGTGGGGTAAGCCAAGTGCATGACCGACCTCGTGTGCAATAACACGACGCATCATCTCGCCAATTTCCTCTTCAGGGGTGTTTAAGGTTCGAGCCTTAGGATTGGCGGCTCCGGTCTCAAGTAGGTATCGGTTTCGATACGAGCGCAAGTGGTTGTGATACCATATGACATCACTTTCTAAAATCTCTCCAGTACGTGGATCTTTTACGCTAGGCCCGGTTGCATTTCGGGTTGTTGATGCCACGTAGCGTACTACCGAATATCTTACATCTTCAGGACTGAAGTCAGGATCTTCTTCTTTAGTCGGTGGGTCTTTGGCAATCACTGCGTTTTTAAATCCTGCTTTTTCAAAAGCTTGGTTCCAGTCTTCAATCCCCTTTTTGAAATAAGGTCTCCATTTTAGAGGTGTAGCAGGGTCAAGATAAAATACAATCGGTTTTTTAGGCTCAACAAGTTCACCACGCAGATAGGCAGCTTCGTCTTTAGGCTCCATTCTCCAGCGTACCGCCACACGATAATTATCAGACTTTAATGCCTTTGAGGAGTAATTGTATTTCTCTAGCGAAAACCAGCCTACTCTGTGATCGGTGTATCGAACAGGCATTGGATTTTCTGGAAGCGCAATGATCGAATGATTCATCTGAAACGTAAAGGTCTCTGATTGGTTGCTTCGAGGTGGGTTACTCGATGGAAAGGTAAGGGTATGTGTGATTTCAGTATTTCGCGGAAAACTTCTTGCCTTGTCGATAAACGATCTGCTTTTGTCTAGTCCTCCGATTTTAAACGACTTTTTTTGGGTCTCTCCGATTACATTGAAACTAGGAGAGTCTTTAGAGAAAAATTCACTGACATCAATGAGATTCTCACCTTCTTCTTCATTCTTTTTCTCAAAGCTTGCTAGAATAGAATTAAGGTTATTGTTAACCACACTCTGATAGATTGGGTCTGAATCATCTGCATTATTAACATAAGAAACCTGTTTTAGTAAAATTCGACTCCCTTGTTTTTCGAATCGGATGACTTGTTCAGCTGTTTTTGATCCTGCATTTCTATAGGCTGAATACCCCGAGGGCAGCTGCACATATCGGCTGACCATTAATAGCGGTTTTTCAAGTACCGAGTCGTTGAATTGCAGAAACAGCTTTTGTTTGCTTTCATCAAAATAGGTGCTGAGCATCCCCTTTGAAGACTCTATTTCTTTTACAATAGAGTCTATCGGTTGTTTTTTTTGAGCAATGACACTACTGCTAAAAAGGCTTAAGAAAATTAAAAAAAGTGTTCTCATGATAGATGTATTTCTGGGGGTCTAGCTAAGATAAGGGCTTTTTAATTTTTTTGATTCAATTGATTGCGTTC
>JAAZVG010000062.1 GCA_018623655.1 Flavobacteriaceae bacterium | reverse complement strand
TAACAAATGGTAATAAAGAAATAAGCCTGTCCAATAGAACAGGCTTATGATCTAATTAACTTAACAATCAATGAACGATGTATTTCTTTCTGAGTAGAAATATGCTATTACAAGATTTTAAGCAACTAAATTTACTACTGATCTGCGCAGAGATAAAAATTAAGGTTACTTCATTTTTACTGCATTAATACTTTCACTGCAGAGAAAATGATACGTGAAAAATTCTTTTTCAGATACTGAATATGAATGTATTTAAGTCTTGGCCTTTAGGAAGGTTAAGTTTTTTAGCTAGCCTATATCTTTGACTTTGAACAGTTCTTAATGAAATACCTGATATCTGGGCTATTTCATTATTACTCTTATTCATTTTAATATAGGCAACGAGTCTGAAATCGGTTTTTGATAGCGTATATCTCGAGTTTAATTCCTTATAAAATTGAGGGAATACCTCAACAAATTTTTTATCAAATTCTTCATGGACTACATTAGAACTTATTATTTTCGAAATTTGCCTCTTAATTCGATTAGGTAAGTCTTCACCTGGCTTGGTTTGGTTCACTTGTTCTAACAAGCTTTTGAGGTAGTCGTTTCTTTGAAGGATATAATTAGTTTTACTAAAAAGCTCTCTTTTTTTGGTGTTGAGTTCGTTTACAACTTGTAGCTTTTCTAATTCTAAAACTTTATTTTTTTCCTGCTGAAATTTAAGGTTGAATCGAAGTAGCATCAACCCAAAAATTAATAAGACGATGGCACCAATGAATGAGAGAATCGTCCTGTTAAAACGCAATTCTTTATCAGATATTTCTCTTTGCTTATCGGCGAGAGTAATTAAATTCTCAACATTATCGACTTTACTTAAAGCACTGATTTTTTTATTCTGATTTAACAATATTGAATCCTTTATCCGCGACAAACTTTCAAAATCAATCTCTTTCTCATAAATATCCATAAGTAAGTTATAGTTCAATAGCTTTCTTTCAATTCCAATAGATTCTATATTTAGATTCTCATTAATCAATTTATTAGCGCCGTCAATGTCGTTTTCGTTATAGGTTTTTGCTAATAAATAATTTAAATCATGATATTCTGTAAGAAGTGCTTTTGCCAGAGGTTTTAATTCATTTATTATCTGAATTACTTTATCTGGATTGTTTTTAGAAGCTAAGTGCGAAGCATAAACAATCATTGCGGTTAGATAATTTTTTTTTAATTCTGAGGTATTCTCTAACTCTTGATATTTTGGATCAGAATTGAATAATTCACTTATCTTATTAAGATATTCATCGGCTTTCTCATATTGTTCAAGTTCTAAATAGAAGCTCATGAACTGAGTATATGAAAGAATAATATCAGACTGTTTTTTAGATTTTTCTCTTCTTTCTAATATGGTTTGAAAGTATTTCAGTGCCTGTTCGTACTCTTTTTCTTCCATACTCAGAAGAGCTAAGTTAGTTTCAACGCCATTTAACCCGTAAATCTTTTCATTATTAACGTCTTCTTCTAACTCTAGGAAAATACTGAGAGCTTGGTTGTAATAATCTTTAGCTGAATTGGGTTTATTTTTTCTGTAATAGATGTTGCCTATTGTGTTAAGCATCCATGGGTGGTCCACTTGAAATATTTTCTTTTCAGCCTTAGGTAAATTCGAGTATAATTCCTGTGCTTGGATCAAGTACTTAACGGATTCCTCATATAATCCTAGTAAAAATAAATTTTGACCAAATAAATAATGGGTTCGATATAGTTCAGAATTACTCAAATTATCTGTACTCAGTGCTTCAAGTCCAAATTCTAAACTTTTCTGCGGGTTTAGATAAAGGTATTTACTAATAGAGTCATTCAGTGATTTATTGTTTTGCGCTCCAACAAGTAGAATAAAGAACTGAAAAACCAAATACAACCTAAATTTTATCATTGATATCTTCTTAATTGAGCTTTTTCCAAATTAAGAATAATATAATTAGGGTTAAGTTATTATAGATATAATATGCTAGGAGTTATCTGTCAGAAATTGAATTGAATGATGATGCAGGTAAGCCTGCTGAATTGAAAAGAGATCCTTTAGTCCAGTTCTTCCACCCATACCTTATTTCGGTCGGATATGGTACACTGTCAGAAAATACTTTTAAATAGTCACCTTTAACTATGACCTTCGCAGGGAAAAATTTACCATCAATTCCTGAAACTTCAAAATCGTTACTTTCATTACTTTCTAGAGTCAATTTTTCTCCTACATTTTCAAAAAATACTTTGAGGTATCCTTGATGATTTTCATGGTGTGTAAATAGCGGCCCCGCGGCGTTAATTTCAAATCTTTCATAAGTATTTTTTAAAGCTAATAGAGCTAACCGATTTCCAACCTCCTTCTTTTTTCTTGGGTGTATGTCAAATTCATCTCCAATATCCATTGTTACTACCATCCCTGTTTTTTCTACTTCACTTACCGTTTTTCTCTGTGCTTCTCTAAGTTGATGCGATTCTAAATCATCATTGTAGGAATAAGGTGCGATTTGAACGTAATAAAACGGAAAATTATCGTTCCATTTCAATCTCCAATCATGAATCATTGCTTTGAAAAGCTCTTTATATTCTTCTGAATTTTTCACATTTTCTTCTCCCTGATACCATAAGACACCTTTGATCTTGTATGGTATAATTGGCTTTATCATTGTTTCGTATAAGATGCCATACTTATTAGGTTCTGTGTTTGAAACCCCGGGCTTAAGCTTTTCGTTGAACTCATGTTGAGAATCATTCAAAATACTATATGAGAATTTATGAGGCTGTATTGATGTTTTTAAATAAAATGAGGTATGCTTGAATTTCCACTTTTCGTATTGAAGATCAATTCTTTCCTTTCCTGATTCTAGATAGAATTTTCCTCTGAATCCTCCATCCCCAATCACATCAATCATTCTGATTGCAATTAGATTATTTTCCTTTTTCAATAATTCTTTCGGTACAAGATAATTTCTTCCCATGCAGCATGCGAGTGTAGTTCCAATATGTTGTCCGTTGATAAAGGTATAATCATAGTCGTCTATGCCGTTTTCCGCAACTAAGTTGTAGTCACTGGTTAAATCATTAACTGAGAAAGCTCTCCTAAACCATACAACACCATCATGCGAGAGATCATTTTGATTGAATATATCTTCTAGATTAAGATAATTTGGTTCTTTTTTCCTCCAGTCAATGCTGTCCCATTTAGAATCATCATATTCTACTTTCGAAAATTCAAAATCGTCTAAATCTAATTTTTCCCATTCAGAAATACTTGAGGGTATCGGATAACTTTTTAAGTTTAGATATTCTTCGTTTTGCTTAATGATACTATTATTCTTGGTCTTGATCATCTCAGACTTTTTAATAGGTCCACCAGTTTTTATTATTTCGATAGCCTCATCTCTTGAAACTGAAGTTTCTGATAGTTTATTAATACTAGTCCAGGCCTCAACACGAGTGCCACCCCAAGAAGATAATATGATTCCTATTGGCACTTCTAGTTCCTGATGTAATTTCTTAGAAAAGAAATATCCAACTGCAGAAGCAGCGCCAATACTTTCAGGAGTGCAAACCTTCCATTTACCCGACTTATAATTTTGTTCATTTAAATTGTAGGGCATATTAAAAAATCTAATATTGTTGAAATCGGCATTTATCATTTCCTCTTCTCCGTTTTCTACCCCAGCTGCCATTGGCCATTCCATATTTGATTGCCCAGATGCTAGCCATACTTCTCCCAGAAGAACATCCTGATAAATAACCTTTTCAGAATTACTTTCAATTGAAATTAAATACGGTCCACCGTAAGAAATGGTATTTAATTTTGCGTTCCATTGACCGTTACTTGCAACTTCAACTTTTATACGATCTCCCCAACCTGTTTGAATGAATACCTCATCACCAGGGTTTCCCTTTCCCCATATAGGAACAGTTGATAACTGTTGAAGTACCATGTGATCGGAAAAAATTGAGGATACTTCTAATTTTTGTTTTGATAAATTACAAGAGATGTTAAGTACTATAATTATTAAAGCAATAGAAGAAGAAATACTTTTAAGTCTAGGCATATTTATATGGCTGATTATTATAGTGAAAAGAGATTATGGCGTTCATTAAAAAAACCTGTCCGAAAACAGGTTTTTTTAATGTAAAATTCTAGTTGTTGAATCTATTTAGCCCACCACAGTTTCGTAGTTTTCGTATCTGGTCCTTGTTTGGCATTGGCGGCTTGAACATTCTCACCGTTTGAGGTGTATGCACTTCCGATATAACGTAAACGTTGTGCGTATTCTCCATCCATTCCAGATAAACTACGGATAGAACTATCATCTGAGGTTGTAATCGCTGATAGTGGATAACCCGTATCGCGTACAATAGCCCAAGCTTCATAACCATTCGTATAGTTTGCGATCCATCTTTGAGTGGCGATTTTTTCTAGCTGCTCCTCAGGAGTGCCCGTTAATGATCCCATATCTGAAGCTAAAAAGTCTGAAGTTGTTGCAGTACCCCATAAATTCATTGCATGGTCCAACCCTAGACTATAGTGCGATGAAGCATCTCCAGAAACTAATCCCTTAACAATAGCTTCAGCAATCATGAAGTGACTATCAGCAGCAGACATTACAACAAAAGGAAATATCTCTCCTCCTTCGTTTGATCGATTTGTTACTGCATCAGAAGGTGCTGAAAATAAACTTCCATCAAAAATTGGTTTAATATTTGGACTTAATCGTAATGGAAGTCCAATGTGGTGAGTATTCTCTGCTATTGATATTGTTAATTCATTATCAGTTTGAGACCATGTATAATCTGAATCTAAAACAAGACCAGCATTATCTAGGGTACTTTTTAAGAAACTAATTTGATTCGAATTAACAGTAGAGATATCGATACTTAATTCACCACCTGCACTAGGTTTTGAAATTAATCCAAGTCTTGGATCGTTATTATGCTTTAATTCGTTTACTAGTGGTTCACCCACTTTCCACTGTCCAGCGTCCCCAAAGCCATAATATATATCACCGTAGTTACAGTGTTCTACCCAAATATTAACTACCTCATTAAACGAAGTAAATAAGGCATCGGAGTCTGCTAATACTCCAGAACTGATCGCCTCAGACGCTGCATTAGCTGCAAAATTTTCTCCAGGTGCGCCATGAGCTCTAAGAGCCATTCTTAGTTTTAAACTATTAGCTAGTTGCTTCCATTTCTGCATATCTCCATTGAAGAGAATATCGTTTTCAAGAAGTTTATCCACGCCTTCGCCTGTGACGGTGTTACTACCAATAATAGCTATCGCTTGATCTAATTCTGAAATCACACCTTTATAAATATCGATTTGTTCATCGTATTTTGGGAGTGTAATATCTGGGTCAGAAGCTTCAGAGTAAGGAATCATTCCTACTTGATCAGTATATAATTGATAATAAAGACCTTTCATTATTAATCCAATAGCATAATATTGATCATTTTCTAAGGTACCACCTTCATCCACAAAATTTAAGAATGAAGTTATGCCACTATTGTAGCCCGCTAACCAACCATTTGTTCCTTCTTGCAACCAATTTGTGTATTCCCATCCGAAATTACCATCCCAGGCATATTGAGTATGCCCTCCTGAATGTTGACCGGCATATTGGTCTTGATGAAAAATTTGACCAAACCATAGGGGTCCTGCTGTTGGTTTGAATAAACCTTTCTGCAAGTTAGTAATGAAGTATTTTGCACTCACGTCATCAACTGATAACGCATCTGGCTGCTCATTTATTTCATCAAAATCCGTGGTACACGAAGTTGAAAAAATGAGAAATAATCCAGAGAAGATTAATACTATTCTTTTCATAATTCTTAATTTTTAATTAAAAGTTTAAAGTTAAATTCATACCTATACTTCTCATTGTTGGCATAGGGTTATGAGACATTCCTTGGGTACCTAATGAGGTTCCAAGCATTACCTCAGGATCGATGTCCTCAGCGCTCTTTGAAAGGAAAAATAAATTTCTACCCACCAATTGAAGATTCGCACTCTGTATGCCTAATTTTTCAATATTGGAGAATCTATATCCAAGAGAAAGTTCTCGAAGACGAATATTATCTTGATCATAAATATAGTTAGAGGATATACCAGACATCGCAGTCCAATAATCTTGGCCAGATACATTTACCGTATTTGCGGCACCTGTAGCTGTATTTGTCCCACTTAAAACAACTCCAGATTCGCGATACTGTAAACTTCTTTTAGATGCTCCTACTCGATCCAAATCTGCAGAGGTCTGTGAGTAAATTTGCCCTCCAATTCTTGCATCAATTAAAAAGTTTAGTGAGAGGTTTTTATATCTTAAGGAGTTAGAAATTCCACCCAACCAATCCGGTTGCGCATTTCCTAATAGAACGTCAAGATCTGATGCGATTGGTTTACCGTCGGCATCAACCTCTCCAGTCCATTCTTTACCATACATATCTCCAATACTACCACCAACTGTTGCTCCAATTGTCATATTACCATCGGTAGATCTTGTGTAATTGAATCTATCTAAGCCATCAACAAGCTCCTCGATTTTATTTTCGTTTGATGAATAAAACATATTGGTATCCCAGGTGAAGTCTCTTGTTTGAACTATGGTTGCTCCAAGCGAAATTTCAACACCTTTATTTCTGATTAATCCAATATTTGATCTTTCAAATTGGAAACCAGTTGCTGCAGGGACCGGTATGTCATAAATCAAATCTTCAGTAGAGATGTCATATACAGAAACATCTAATGAAAGTCTATTTTGAAGCATGCTTAATTCTACTCCAAATTCTGTGGAAGTAACTGTTTCAGGTCTTAGATTTGAGTTAAATTTTACTACCGGGAATTGAAGTTCTGTAAGTCCAAGATATCCTGTTCCTGGAACTGTGAATGTCTGGTTTAATTGATAAGGGTCTGTATCATTACCAACTTCTGCCACACTTCCACGTAATTTTACAAGATTGAAAACTTTTTGTTCAGGATCTATAAACTGATGTACCAATGCAGATAAACTAGCAGAGCTATACATATATGAGCGGTTGTCGGCGCTAAGAGTAGATGACCAATCATTTCGAGTAGAAACGTCGAGATATAGGAAATTATCATATGCCAGATTCACAGAGCCATAAAGTGAATTCACTTTTTTAATAGACTGCGGAAATTCTAGAGGAGGAGATGGTTCACTTAAATTTGCAAGGAAAAATCTTGTCGGAACTTTAAAATTTCCTCCACCATTGACCATACCTTCAAAAGTTCTCTTAGACATATTTCCACCTGCATTAGCTATAACATTCAGTTTGTCAGTTATATCGTGATTTGCAGTGATTAAAAATTCAGAGTTTAGTTCTCCGAAGGTGTTTTCGGCCAACCGCATAAAACCATTAGGATTGAAGTGTCTCCCAGGTTTGTGAACTGTTCTGTCTCTTAAATTAGTTACATCCGCACCAACTCTGACAAAAGCGCTTAACCAATCGGTAAAAGTATAGTCTACTTTTAAAAATCCGAGAAATCTATTACGACGAACTGTATTTTCGTCATGAAAAGTCATCCAATAGGGATTTCCTGATAAGCCATCGTCATACTTAATAACTCCAAATTCTTCTGGAGTTGCGGGACTATCCATCTGATAATCTCGCAAATCATCCATTATGATATTTCTTGGAGTTCTGTAAACATAACCCAACAAACCCTGAGCGCCTGTAGTAGATGCTCTATTCGAAACTTCCTGGGTAAAATAAGTCGCTTTTGCATCTACACTTAATTTATCTGAAAGATTAGTGACAGCTCTAAGGTTAAAGTTATGACTCTCCAAATCTGAATTCTCGATCATAGATTCAGATGAATTATTAGTATAAGAAAGACGAACAGATCCACTTTCTGATCCTTTGTCTACTGAAACAGAGGTTATATTACGAACAGCAGATCTAAAAAAGTTTTCAACGTTATTTGGCTGAGCAGAATAGGATCTCATTGACCCGTTGTAATAAGGTTTAGATGAGCCATCTAGTTTACCTCCCCAAGAATCGCCTGTCCAGGCTGTGCCAGAACCTCTATCTGGAAATGCATTTCCAAGTGTTCCTTGTCCATATTCATTTTGGTAGTCAGGTAACAGCATTGGGTTGTCAACATATAGGTTGGTTTTTACTGAAACGCCAAGTCTATTTGATCTTGATCCTTTTTTAGTTGTAATTAAAATCACACCATTTCCCGCCCTTGAGCCATAAAGTGCTGCCGCACTCGGTCCCTTTAGAACGGTAATAGACTCTACGTCATCAGGGTTAATATCAGTTATTCCACCTCCTGAAATAGATGGTTCATAACTTGGGTCACCACCAGAATC
>JAAZVG010000061.1 GCA_018623655.1 Flavobacteriaceae bacterium | reverse complement strand
GCGCTAAATCTCTTCTAACTGCAGGATATTTCGGGATTGTAACATATCGTTTTTCACCTTCTTCCTGTTGAGATAACAGAAGAAGCTTGTCCCAATAGATCACAGCCGATAATACATTCTGTTTAATATCGTAGGCTTCTAGATAATTTTCGCGAACGAGTCCTAATTCTGCGATTAAATTACCATTTGACTCTAGCGATAACCCTTCTTCGAAAAAAGAATGCTCATTGTTTAAAAGCGATTCTTGTAGCTTGTTAATACCCAGTCGATTAATAAGCTCAAAGGTAACGGTCTTTAAGTCATAGAAACTTATAGATGATAAAGCTTGCATCCAGTTTTCTGAGTACCTATTTCCAGTTACCGCCAAAACTAATTCCCTGTTTTCCTCAAAACCCTCACTTTTTTTAGAATAGGTTTTGCCGAATTCGAAGAATTTAATATCGCTACGTTGACGATTTAAATTGAAAGCCACACTTTGAAGAGTAGTTCCGATCATATGATCTCTAAGTACCTCTAATTCTTTACTTAAAGGATTTTTTAATGATACCGATTGACCAAATTGATTACTTGAAACGGAAACCAGGCTATTAGTTAAAATCTCATTATATCCTAGGCCAACCAGGAGGTCAGCGATTTTATTTTGTTTGTGTAGGTTAAAAGATGATTTTGAACGGTGTAAAGTGCTCGTCAGCCTTTTAGGTATGGGAATCTGGTTATATCCGTATACCCTTAAAATTTCTTCGACTACGTCAATTTCTCTGGTTACATCGACGCGATATAATGGAGTAATAAGGCCCAAACCAGATTCGGTTTCATTGAGTATTCTGAAATCTAGATTAACAAGAATTGATTTGATTTTTTCTTTCTCTATTTCATGTCCCAAAATATTATTGAGTTTTTCATAGTTCAAGAAGAGCTGAATCGCTTCTCTTTCTTTGGGATAGAATGAAGAGATTTCACTAGAAATTACTCCACCTGCGACCTCTCGAATAAGGTTTGCCGCACGTTTTAATGCAATTTCACAAAATTCAATATCAACTCCACGCTCAAATCTAAAGGAGGCATCGGTATTCAATCCATGTCTCTTTGCCGTTTTACGCACATTTACTGCGTCGAAATAAGCACTTTCGAGAAAAATGCTTTTGGTGGTATTACTCACTCCAGAATTCAGTCCTCCAAAGACACCTGCAATACACATCGGGTCTTTAGAGTCACAGATTAGGAGATCATCGGCATCTAACGCACGATCGACATCGTCTAGACAAAGAAGTTTTTCTCCAGGCTTTGCCTTTCTTACGATCACTTTTGATCCTTTAATTCTGTCATAGTCAAAAGCATGAAGGGGTTGACCCAGGCCATGCAGAATGTAGTTGGTTACATCTACAATATTATTTATAGGACTTAACCCAATGCTTTTCAAACGGTCTTTAAGCCAAGAAGGAGATTCTTTAACCTCAATTCCGGTAATAACTACGCCAAGGTACCTAGGAGCTAACTCATGTTCTTCTACCTCAATTTCGATAGGTGAAGTGGTATTTTCAACGTGGAAAGACGAAATAGGTATTGTGTTTAGTGGAGGCTGAGCTTTTTCTAGCGATAAACCAGCCCTAAGATCTCTAGCTACTCCGTAATGACTCATGGCGTCCGAGCGGTTCGGGGTCAAGCCAATTTCATAGATATGATCTTCGTAGGTATCGATTAATTCTGATAGTGGGGTACCAATTTCAGCATCCTCGGAGAGTACTAGGATTCCATCGTGAGAATTTCCTATACCCATTTCATCCTCTGCGCAGATCATACCAAGACTCTCTTCACCGCGAATTTTGCTTTTCTTTATTTTAAAGGGTTCTCCTTTTGTTGGGTGAAGCAATGTTCCTACGGTAGCTACTGGGACTTTTTGCCCTTTTGCTACATTAGGTGCTCCGCAAACGATTTGAACAATTTGATCACCAAGATTCACTTCGGTTACCTTAAGTCGATCGGCATTGGGATGTTTTTTACAGCTAATAACTTCTCCTACAATGATTCCTTCAAGACCTCCTTTAATAGATTGGTAGGAGCTTAGGCCTTCAACTTCAAGACCTAGATCAGTTAATAATTCAGAAGTTTTAGTAGGGCTTAAATCGAAATCTAAATAATCATGTAACCAGCGATGAGAAATATGCATAAATGGATTGACTTAAAATAAAGTCGTAAATATAAGACCTTCCTAGAAGTTAAAGTGCTTCCATGCACCGCTTCTAGGATTTGGACAGTTAATTAATATCGTTTCCTTGGTTACCGGATGTTTAAAACTGAGACTTTTTGCGAGTAGATCTATGCCACCATCCGAATTACTTCGTTTTGCACCGTATTTCAGGTCGCCTCGTATCGGTAAACCGAACTTAGATAATTGTGATCTGATTTGATGGTGTCTACCGGTTTCTAGCTCGATTTCAAGTAGGTGATAATGTTCTGAACTAGCCAGTCTTTTTGCATTCAATATGCCTTTTTTTGATCCACTAACTTCTTTTTCGTGCGCATAGGATTTATTGTTCGCAGGCTTTTTTAGTAACCAGTGTTCAAGTTTGAATTCATCAGTTGTTAATTCCCCTGAAACGATTGCCCAATATTTTTTCTTCGGAGTTCTATCGGCGAAAGCCTTGTTCATTCGAGTCAGCGCCTTGGAGGTCTTTGCGAATAAAACGATTCCTTTTGTCGGACGATCAATACGATGAATTACACCAAGGTAGGCGTCTCCGGGCTTGTGGTATTTTTTAACGAGATAAGCCTTGACCATGTCAGAAAGAGGTATATCTCCTGTTTTATCACCTTGAACTAGGACCCCTGAAGGTTTATTTATGGCGATAAGATGGTTGTCTTCGAATAGAACTTCTAGCACTAATATTGTTCGTTGTCGTTGGGAAAGTCTTTTGATTTGACGTCTGATACGTATTTTTCAAGCGCTACATTAATCTGTTCATCCAGATTTAAATATCGTCTAAGAAAACGTGGACTAAATTCTGTTGACATACCTAACATATCGTGAATTACAAGTACTTGGCCGTCTACACCATTCCCTGCACCGATTCCAATGACCGGAATTTGAAGTTCTTCGGCTACCCTTTTTGCTAAAGCGGCAGGAACCTTTTCTAATACGATTGCAAAGCATCCGAGTTTTTCTAGTAGCACCGCATCCTTGACAAGCTTTTCAGCTTCTGCTTCTTCTTTGGCGCGCACGGTATAGCCGCCAAATTGATAGATTGATTGTGGTGTTAGGCCTAGATGCCCCATAACAGGAATTCCTGCTCCAAGTATACGTTTTAAAGAATCTTTGATCTCATCGCCACCTTCTATTTTTACCGCATGAGCTCCACTTTCTTTCATGATTCGAATTGCTGATCGAAGCGCCTCTTTTGAGTCGCTTTGATAGCTTCCGAATGGGATATCAACAACGATAAGAGCACGAGAAACACCACGCACTACCGCAGAAGCATGATAGATCATTTGATCTAAAGTAATGGGTAAAGTAGTTTCGTGGCCTGCGATTACATTACTAGCGGAATCTCCAACAAGAATGACGTCAACCCCTGCATTATCAACCATTTTTGCCATGGTAAAATCATAGGCCGTCAGCATCGAAATTTTCTCAACCTGTTGCTTCATCTCTAATAAAGACTTTACGGTTACTCGTTTAAATGTTTTTTTGGCTGCTGACATTTGAAAGATTAATTTTCAACAAAGGTAAATGTAAATTATGATTGCTTACTATCGACTCCTTTTCCTTACAATATTGTTTTCTTATCATCATCTAAGTGCGCAGCATCCAAATGAGGTAATTGAGGCCTTTTTTGAATCCTTTCACAAAAAGGACACTACCTCTCTTAAAGATTTTTTTACTCTTGATGCGCGCTTAGTGAGTGTTCAAAATTCTTTAACCGGCTATAGAACTAGGGAAGAGTCGATTCAAGATTTTATTGTGGCCATAGGTTCTATACCCGATGATCTCTCTTTTGAAGAGCGTTTGCTCGATTATAAGGTTGTTGATGCCAGTGGAATGACTTTAGTTCTTACGCCTTATGAATTCTATGTTAACGGGGTCTTTTCTCATTGCGGAACGAATGTGTTTACCCTTGTAGAAAAAGAGACGAAATGGAAAATTCTGGCATTATACGATACTAGAAACAAAGCTTGTTCTTTTAGCAATCAGATAGATTAACTCTAATCGCTAAGCCACCCTCTGAGGTCTCCTTGTATTTGGTAGACATGTCGACAGCGGTATCCCACATGGTATCGATAATTTGATCAAGACTTACTTTAGAATCTCCTGATTTTCGGCCTAAAGCCAATTGAGCCGCATTGATAGCTTTTACAGCCCCCATTGAGTTTCTTTCGATGCAAGGTATTTGAACTAAACCTTTAATAGGGTCACAAGTAAGACCTAGATGATGCTCCATAGCAATTTCTGCAGCACCTAGAGCTTGATCAGGGGTTCCGCCTAAAAGTTCAGTTAATGCAGCTGCTGCCATAGCAGATGACACTCCGATTTCGGCTTGACACCCCCCCATAGCAGCTGAAAGTGTCGCATTCTTTTTAAAAAGGGTTCCAACTTCAGCAGCAATTGCCAAAAAACGTTCAATTTCAGTTGCTCCACCTTCATGGTTTTCAATAACTAGATAATACATAAGTACTGCCGGTATTACACCCGAACTGCCATTGGTAGGCGCTGTAACTACCCTGCCCATTGCGGCATTCACCTCGTTTACAGCGATTGCAAAACAGCTGACCCACTGTAATATATGTCTAAATCGAACCCTAGAACCTCTGATCGCCTCAACCCATTCCTCAGGGGTTGTGTAGTCGTAGTTTTCAATGAGTTCTTTATTCATTTTAGCGGCACGTCGAGCTACTTTTAGTCCTCCAGGGAGTTCTCCGGTAGTATGGCATCCTTCATACATTGCTTCTAGCATTACCTTCCAGATATCAGCGAAGCGACTTTTCGCAAATAACTCGCCATACCTTTCGTATTCATTTTCTAAAACTAGTTCACTGATGCTCTTATTTGTTTTTGAACAGTGTCTTAGGAGGTCTATTCCACGATTAGACGGATAACGGTATTTAAATTCGGGTTCGTTTTCTTCTTCGAGTACTTGTTTACTAACGACAAATCCCCCTCCAACTGAAAAATAGGTAGAGCTAATTGTACCATGATTTCTCATTTGAGCAGTTATAATCATGCCATTAGCATGTTCATGAAGAAATTCTCGGTGAAAGATGATGTGGTCTTCTGGGTCGAATGAAATAGTTGATTCTCCATATAAACGCAATTGCTTTTTTCGATTAACCTGATTCAAAACGGCTTGAAAATCTTTCGTACTATCTCGTTCATAATCTATCCCGCTTAAACCAAGAATTAAAGCCTTATCGGTTGCGTGGCCTTTTCCAGTCAGTGAGAGTGAACCGTAAAGATGGATTCTGACAGATAAAAGATCAGGGATCAGAATTCCCTTTTGTGTTATTTCATTTTTGAAAAGTTCACAAGCTCTCCAAGGCCCTAAAGTATGAGAGCTAGAGGGGCCTATGCCAATACTTAACATTTCAAACGAGCTAATTGCACTCATATCGGTCAATTTAGGTTTAAATTTAATTTAAATTATGACAGCTTGTCAGTCTTTTATAGATGGCATAAAACTTGTCCTAATCTTGGCAAAAACGAAACTAATTTTCAGTTATGAGTAAAATTATAGGTATTGACCTCGGTACAACCAATTCTTGTGTCTCTGTAATGGAAGGGAATGATCCAGTGGTTATTCCAAACGCAGAAGGTAAAAGAACAACCCCATCAATGATTGCTTTCGTTGAAGGAGGCGAGATTAAGGTAGGAGATCCTGCAAAAAGACAGGCGGTCACTAATCCACATAAAACGATTTATTCGATCAAACGTTTTATGGGTAACAAATTCTCTGAAGTTTCAAAAGAGACAAACCGTGTACCATATAAAGTTGTTAAAGGTGATAATGATACACCACGAGTAGAGATCGATGATCGAATGTATACTCCACAAGAGCTGTCTGCAATGATTCTTCAGAAGATGAAAAAAACGGCCGAAGACTATCTTGGACAATCAGTATCAAGAGCAGTGATTACCGTCCCTGCATACTTCAATGATGCCCAGCGTCAAGCTACTAAAGAGGCAGGGGAGATTGCTGGTTTAACTGTTGAGCGTATTATCAATGAACCAACAGCCGCATCATTAGCTTATGGATTAGATAAAAAAGAAAGCGATCAGAAAATTGTTGTGTTTGATTTTGGAGGTGGAACTCACGATGTATCTATCCTAGAATTAGGTGATGGAGTATTTGAAGTTCTTGCTACTGATGGTGACACACATTTAGGAGGTGATGATGTGGATCAAACGATTATCGATTGGTTAGCATCAGAGTTTGAATCAGAAGAGGGGATTGATCTGCGTAATGATGCAATGGCACTTCAGCGGCTAAGAGAGGCTGCTGAAAAAGCAAAAATTGAGCTTTCTTCATCAGCGTCAACAGAGATTAATCTGCCTTATGTAACTGCCACGGCCTCAGGTCCGAAGCACTTAGTACGTTCATTAAGTCGTGCAAAGTTCGAGCAGTTAATAGCTGATTTAGTCACTCGCACTATTAAACCTTGTGAATCAGCATTGAAATCTGCAGGTTTATCAAAGAGTGATATTGATGAGATTATTTTAGTTGGAGGTTCAACTCGGATTCCGGCGGTTCAAGAAGCTGTTGAAAAATTCTTCGGTAAGGCTCCTTCTAAAGGGGTCAACCCAGATGAGGTAGTAGCTGTTGGTGCTGCTATTCAAGGTGGTGTTCTTACTGGGGATGTAAAAGATGTACTGCTTTTAGATGTGACTCCGCTTTCCCTTGGGATCGAGACAATGGGTGGCGTTGCTACTCGCCTTATCGAGTCGAATACCACGATTCCTACCAAAAAATCTCAAGTTTTCTCAACAGCCGCAGATAACCAGCCGTCTGTTGAGATTCACGTGATTCAAGGAGAACGACCAATGGCAGCAGACAATAAAACAATCGGACGTTTTCACTTAGATGGCATTCCACCTGCTCCTCGTGGCACCCCTCAAATCGAAGTTACCTTCGATATTGATGCCAACGGTATTATCAAGGTGTCAGCAACAGATAAAGCAACCGGTAAGTCTCAGGATATTCGTATCGAAGCTTCTTCTGGATTAACTCAAGAAGAGATTGATCGCATGAAAGCTGAAGCTGAGGCAAATGCGGATGCAGACAAACTAGCTAAGGAATCAGCCGAAACATTGAATGAGGCAGATCAAATGATTTTCCAAACAGAGAAGCAGCTTTCTGAATTTGGAGAGAAATTATCTGAGGATAAGAAGAAGCCTGTTCAAGACGCTTTAGACGAGCTAAAAAAGGCTTTCGAAACCAAGGAATTAGAAGCGATAAAGCCTGCGTTAGATAAGATCAACGAGGCCTGGAAAAATGCTTCTGAAGAAATGTATAAAGCACAAGCAGAGGCGGGAGGAGAACAGCCTGGCCCTGATGCCGATACTAGTACTTCTTCAGGTGACTCAAATAGTGACTCTGTAGAAGATGTAGATTTTGAAGAAGTGAAATAAATTACTGCTTCTAAATTTTAAGAAAAAAAGGCTGTGAATTTTATTTGCGGCCTTTTTCTTTTAAAAGAAAATCCTTTTTATATTTGGCACCCGTTAGGAGAGATGGCAGAGTGGTCGAATGCGGCGGTCTTGAAAACCGTTGAGGGTCAAACCTCCGGGGGTTCGAATCCCTCTCTCTCCGCAGAATTAAGAAACCCGCAGTGAAGGCTGTGGGTTTTTTATTTTTGCTGAATTAATATTTCTAATGAAAAAACTAGTTGCCCTTTTATTTATTTCCAGCTTTTCGATTGGATTTACTCAAAATATACTAGATACTTCTGCATTCGCTCATAAACTTGACAGTATCTGGCATATAGAATCTAAGCTTAGTCTGAATTACTTCGAGGGGAATCGAAGCTTATTTGTTGGCGCTACTGATATCGTTGCCGGTCATCGCTTAGGAGAATCATCGGCTTTGTGGTTCATTGGTGGATTTAATACGGTAAGTTCAGAAGGCACTTCGATACGGTCTTCCACTTATGGTCATTTGCGTTACAATAAGTCTATTTCGAGTAGGTTGACCTTAAACACCTATATCCAATTTCAATCTAATAACGTTTTAGACCTGCAAGCAAGATATTTGATAGGAACTAATGCCACATTCGATGCTAAGAAAACCGAAGATTTTTTATCTATAGGGGTATTCTATGAGCGTGAGGAGTTTTCATTAGACCCTTCGACCATGATCTTTCGTGGTAATGTAATGGGATCTTTACAACTTGCCGATAGACAATTAAAAAGTGCTTTAGTACT
>JAAZVG010000060.1 GCA_018623655.1 Flavobacteriaceae bacterium | reverse complement strand
TATCGCCAGTTTGGATACCGACACGAGCACCAATTTCATCTTCTACCACCCAGACACCCCCATTTACAGACTCATTCTTTATGTACTGGTCACCGTAGGTATAAGAAAGGCCGATATAAATGACCACGGCCAGAATAAAATTAACCGTTACACCTCCGAGCATGATAATCAGTCGTTGCCATGTTGGTTTTGAACGAAATTCCCAAGGTTGTGGAGGCTTGGCTAACTGTTCTTTATCCATCGATTCATCGATCATCCCTGCAATTTTCACATACCCACCTAGTGGAAGCCATCCGATTCCGTAGACGGTATCACCAATTTTCTTCTTAAAAAGCGAATACTTGATGTCGAAAAACAAGTAAAATTTCTCAACACGAGTCTTAAATATTCGAGCTGGAATAAAATGTCCTAACTCATGTAAAACAATTAAAAGGGAAAGACTCAGTATGAATTGAATGATCTGAATGCTCATATTTTTTGAAATAGAAGACAAAGTTACCGATAATGGTCGAAAGAATTCGCTTTGCTTATTACCTTTGTATAATGCGTGCTTTTTTCAGCCATTACAAGCGATTTTTCATCTTCTTTGCCTTGCTTAGTTCGGTGATCATGTATTTGATTTATGAGGCACTTCAGCCAGTTAAGCGTTTGCCAGTATATCAGCCTAACATGGTAAATGTCGAGTTAGTTGACTCTACGCTTCAACATGTCAAAAAATATCATCGTATAGCTGACTTTAGCTTGGTAAATCAAAACGGAGATACCATCACTCAAGAAGACTATCGAGATAAGATTTATGTCGCTGATTTTTTCTTTACAACTTGCCCTACAATATGTCCAATTATGACGGCTAATTTGGTAGATGTTCAAGCTGCTTTAGCAGATGATGACCAGGTTCTTTTATTATCTCATTCGGTGACTCCAGAAATTGACTCGGTTTCTCAGTTAAAGAAATACGCCATCGAAAAAGGGGTGAATGATGCAAAGTGGAACCTAGTTACCGGAAATAAAAAGCAGATTTATGAATTAGCACGAAAATCGTACTTGGCTGTTCAAGAAGACGGAGACGGAGGTCCATTCGATATGATTCATACAGAAAATTTCATTTTAGTTGATAAACAGCGCAGAATTCGGGGATTTTATGATGGCACTAGAGAAGAGGAAATGGATCGACTTCTTTCAGACATTGAGATTCTGAAAAATAGTGAAGAAGAGAAGTAGGTTAGTCAAAAAAAGGTAAATTTGCTTCTTTAAATTTATTCTAAATAAGAACAGTGGCTAATCTTCTCGATTTAAAAATCGGTCAAAAAGCAATCATCTCAGATTGTATCGATGAGAAACTACCTGTAAAATTGATGGAGTTAGGCTGTCTCCCCGGTAATGAAGTTCAATTACTTCAAATCGCCCCTTTAAATGATCCACTCTATTATCTAGTTGCTGGTAATCGTATCGCTATTCGAAGGAATATGGCGAGTTTAATTTATTTAGATCTCGAATAATGAGTAGTTCTTTGAAAGTAGCACTCATTGGCAATCCGAATACGGGAAAGACTTCAATTTTCAATGCACTCACAGGACTTCGTCAAAAAGTGGGTAACTATCCTGGTATCACCGTTGAAAAGAAAACGGGTAGTTGCTCTTTGGGACCTAATTTGAGTGCTACCATATACGATTTACCAGGAACATATAGTTTGAATACCACCTCATTGGATGAGAGTGTTGCGGTTGAAATTCTTCTGAATCGAAGAGATCCAGATTTTCCTGACGTGGTAGTGGTTATAGCTGATGTTGAAAATCTAAAGCGTAATCTTTTACTCTTCACTCAAATCAAAGACTTAGGCCTTAGAACCGTACTTGTCGTAAATATGTCTGATCGTATGAAGCGCCTAGGGATCGAAATTGATGTTCCTGTTTTAGAGGCAGAGTTAGATACACGAATTGCACTTCTAAGTTCAAGAAATGATACTGGAATTGAAGACCTAAAGGCCATTCTTTCTAATTACCAATCAATATCAGAGACACCGAGTCTAAACATTACAAAGGTAGATAAGGCCTATTTCGAGAATTTAAAGACTGCTTTCCCTAAGATTGATGCTTATAAGTTGTGGCTTGCGATTACCCAAGACGTGAATTTCATGCCCATAGAGAAGAAAGTGATTCCCGATCGATCAGCCTTTAGCACCAAATCTAAGGTAGAACTTCAAAAGATGCAGCACAGAGAGACAGTGCTTCGTTATAAGAAAATTAATGACGCATTGAATGTTGGTTATCAAAAAGATCTATCAAAAGCAGATGGTATACAAGGGGTATTAGATCGAATTTTTACCCACAAGATTTTTGGATATCTGATCTTCTTTGTGATTCTATTTACCATGTTTCAGGCAATTTTTGATTTCAGTAGTTACCCAATGGATGCTATCGATAATTTCTTCGCTTCAACAAGCGAATGGATCAAAGCAACCTTGCCTTCAGGAGTACTCACTGACCTATTAGCCGAAGGGGTGATAGCAGGGATAGGAGGGGTCGTAATCTTCATTCCTCAAATCGCCTTTTTATTCTTATTTATTTCAATACTCGAAGAGAGCGGATACATGTCGCGGGTTGTGTTTTTAATGGATCGTATCATGAAACCTTTTGGTCTCAGTGGAAAGAGTGTTGTACCTCTAATCTCTGGTATGGCCTGCGCTATCCCGGCGGTAATGGCTACCAGGACCATTGAAAATTGGAAAGAACGTCTGATCACTATCATGGTAGTGCCATTCACTACCTGTTCGGCTCGATTGCCTGTTTATCTAATTATAATCGCGCTGGTGATTCCTGAGGGTCGATTCTTAGGGTTAGGCTATCAGGCGCTAGTACTCACAGGATTGTATCTATTGGGCTTTTTAGCTGCCATAGTTGCGGCTGCCATACTGAATAGAGGACTTAATATTGAACGCCGCTCGTTTTTTATGATTGAGATGCCAACCTTTAAGCCACCCCAATTTAGAAACGTAGTTTTCACAGTGTTTGAGAAGACAAAAAGTTTCGTTTTAGAAGCGGGTAAGATTATTCTTGCATTATCTGTGGTAATTTGGTTTCTAGGTTCAAATGGTTCTAGTGATTCTTTCAAAAATGCAGAGACTGAGGTTATTCAGCAGATTAAGCAGCAAGGTTTAAATCTTAGCGATGAAGAATTATTACAAAAAGTATCAAGCTATAAACTAGAGCACAGTTACATTGGCACATTAGGTAAGTTCATTGAACCTGTAGTTAAACCGTTAGGTTATGACTGGAAAATTGGTATTGCCGTGATTACCTCATTCGCCGCAAGAGAAGTTTTTGTGGGTACCCTAGCGACGATTTATAGTGTAGGTGAAGAAAGCCAGTCAACAATTATAGATCGAATGTCACTTGAAACCGATGAGTTTGGTAGACCAATTTTTAATCTGGCATCTGGAGTTTCGATACTTCTCTTCTACGCATTTGCGATGCAGTGTATGAGTACTCTTGCTGTGGTTCGCAAAGAGACAAACTCATGGAAATGGCCAATGATTCAACTCTTTTTTATGACCTTATTAGCTTATTTGTCGGCTTTTATCGCATATCAAATTTTGATCTAATGGGAGTACAAGAATTTATAGTATTAGCGGTATTGGCGGTAGCAGTTATTTATCTAGTGTTACGGTTTGCCAAAAAGAAGACGGGTTGTGGAGATGATTGTAATTGTCACTAGAAACGTTCAATAACGAGTTCTACGCTTTTGTTCTCAGGTATTTGATAACTTGCCTTTTTAAATGATGGAGGCCCGAAAAGACCCATTCTGGATACTGAAAAACCGACAGGTTCTTTGGGAATGCCTAGGCGGTTCTTGTCCATTACTCCATTGTTGTTTTCGTCGATGAAGGCAACAAAGGCATAGGTGCCTTCTTCAAGATTATTTAATTCGATAATAGGATGCTCTAGAAGTGCAGAGCTATCGAAAATATGTAACTCACCTTTATCTCCTAAGAAATCGGTTTTATTGTTGTAAATCACTAAGTAGAGGTCGCCTGTGGTATTTTCTGGTAGGGTAACTTGAATCTCCAACTTATGATTAGAAATTGATGTTAGGAGCCATATAGTAAAGAAGATTAACGGTCTCATAAAAAGCAGTTTTAAGCTTCTTACAAGTTATTTATTTTCTTATCAATATTCGTTATCCTAAAGCGACATCAAGAGTCATCATAATTACGAATCCAATGATAAATCCCATAGAAGCAATATCGGTGTATTTGTCTCTTTGTGTTTCAGGGATAACCTCTTCTACAACCACAAAAATCATAGCTCCGGCTGCAAAGGCTAATGCATAGGGTAGAATGGGTTGAAAAGTCATTACAGCCCATGCCCCAATTACGGCGGCGATCGGTTCTACAATGGCTGAGGATTGGCCGTATAAAAAACTCTTAAATCTGCTTAGACCGTGTCTTCTAAGTGGCATGGCAACAGCAAAGCCTTCAGGAAAGTTTTGAAGGCCAATTCCCAAAGCTAAAGTAACAGCACCTGCGACGCTAGCTCCTTCAAATCCTGCAGCAACTCCACCAAATAAAACTCCAATTGCTAGACCTTCAGGTATGTTGTGAAGTGTAATAGCTAGAGTCAGAAGGGTAGTTCTTTTCCAGGGAGTTTTAATCCCTTCTTTCTCATTTTCTTTAAAGTTAATATGAATGTGAGGTAGTACTTTATCGAGACCAAAAATGAATGTCGCTCCGAGAATAAAACCTACGGCTGCGGGAATTACTTTTATAAAGCCTTCACCTTCACTCATTTCTATGCCAGGGGCAAGTAAACTCCAAAAACTAGCAGCAACCATTACTCCTCCAGTAAATCCTAAAAACCCGTCGAGTACCGCTCGATTCATGGTTTTGAATAGAAAGACCAATGCCGCTCCAGCAGCGGTTACTCCCCATGTAAATAGAGTAGCGTAAAAAGCAGCCCGTACTGGGTTCAGTTGCTCGAAATAGGAAAAAATAGCTTCCATTAAATTTGTTTTGATGTACAAAACTAATGGTTTTCGACCAATTGAAACACTATCTTTACTAGAATGAGCTTTGATTTCGCGATAATTGGCGCAGGTGCTGCAGGAACCTTGCTAGCTGTTGAACTAGTTAATCGCCCTTGTTTATCAACTAAAAGAATATTAATTATTGATCGACCTGGTGGGGATTACCGCGATCGTACTTGGTGTTTTTGGGCAACTAAAGAGCATTCTCTCGATTTTTTGGTAAAGCATCGCTACACGCATATTTCGGTTAATGAAAAAGACAAGCAGTACACTCCAATTCATCCGTATACCTATAACCGAATTGAAGGTGCTGATTTTCATGATCACTACAGGCCCATTTTAAAGTCTCATCCTCAAATCGAATTTATTGAAGATGAGGTAGTAAGCATTAATAGTGAAAAGAATTTAGCACATATCAATCTGGTCTCAAACGAGTCTAAAATAGCTAAGATTTGTTTTGATTCGAGATTTGATTACAATCGACTTTCAGACTCGAAATACCCTGTTTTACAACAGCATTTTATCGGTCTGGAAATTGAAACCAATCAAGAGGTATTCGATGCGAGTAAAGCAGATTTTATGGATTTTAGTGTTCCGCAGAAGGGGAATACCCGATTCATGTACGTACTTCCGACTTCAGCTACTCGTGCTCTTTTTGAGTATACCTTGTTTTCACACCAACCTCTAAAAGATTCAGAATATGAGGAAGCTATACATGAGTATCTCGCTCTGAGAAAGATTTCAAATTATAAGTTGATTTCACGGGAGAAAGGAAGTATTCCTATGAGTCCGCATCCGCTTTGGAGACCTTTGTCTTCTCGAGTATTACCCATAGGTCTTAATGGTGGATGGGCCAAACCCTCGACAGGATTCGCTTTCAATCGGAGCCTGCAAAGGGTAGGGCAAATTGTCGATCGTATCGAGAAAGACCCGGAGAGACTTCCCAAATTAAAGTTTAAAAATCGATTCTGGTTCTATGATCTCCTTCTTCTTGATCTTCTTAACCGAAAAAATGGAGAGGGTTCAAAACTTTTTATACGTCTTTTTGAAAAGCGCAAACCGCAGTTAATTCTTCGATTTTTGGACGAAAAAACCAGTTTTATTGAGGAGTTATCAATTATGTCGGCCAATCGACCTATCCAATTTATCAAAGCCTTTTTTAGGTGGCTTTTTAAAGGTTTCTAACCATTAATGTATGTGCAAATTGAGTTAAAAGATCCTTTTGGTTATCTGCGATACTTAATTTTTCAAGTTCTTTTAGCGCTAACTTCGTATATACTTCTACCGACTGTTTTACCGAAGCCTCAGCACCTGTTAACACAAAAAGTTGTTTCACTTTTTTAATCTTTTGCGTAGTATGATCCGCATACGCTGCCTCAAGCGCAGTTTTTTGCTCTTCACTGGCTAATTCAAAAGCTTTGATGTAGAGTAATGTTTTTTTATTCTCGATAATATCTCCTCCCACAGTTTTGCCAAAGTTTTCTGGAGAGCCAAATGCATCTAAATAATCGTCTTGTATTTGAAAGGCGGTACCTAGGAGTAGTCCGAATTGATAAAGATGATTTGATTCTTTTTCAGATGCCTCGCCGATAAGCGCTCCCATTTTTAATGCACAACCCACTAGTACCGCAGTTTTATATTGAATCATATGTAAATACTCTGATTCGGTTACATCTGTACGTGATTCAAAATCGATATCATATTGTTGTCCTTCGCAGACCTCTATGGCTGTCTTATTAAAAAGTTTTATCAGAGAAAGAGCTAGATCAGGTGCGTAGTTTTCAAAATACCGGTAAGCTTCGATGAGCATAACATCTCCAGATAGAATACCTGTGTTGAGATTCCATTTTTCATGGATGGTTTGTTCTCCTCTGCGTAGGGTAGCTTCGTCCATGATGTCGTCGTGTACTAAAGTAAAATTGTGAAATATTTCGATAGCCGCGGCCGCAGGTAATGCCTTTTCGTGATTAACCCCGTAAAATGCTGCTGCAGCCAGTACTAATGAAGGCCGCAGTCTTTTGCCTCCTAAGTTCAAAATGTATTCAATCGGGTCGTAGAGGTTCTGAGGTTCTTTTCTGCTCGAATTAGCCGTTAAATAGGCTTCTATTGCTTTCTGGTATGGTATAAAAGCTTCCATAATCAAGTTTACACAAAAGTAGCAGAAAATTAGTGGAGCTTTTTTCGTTAAATAATTATTAACTCTGGAAACTTTTTTCGTTTTAATAGTTTCCGCTATTGTATCTTTGCAGTCATTGAAAAAGGAAATTCTTCATAAAGCTACTCAGATGTTCTTGGACTTGGGCTTCAAGAGTGTAACCATGGATGATCTCGCGAAAGAATTAGCGATCTCCAAAAAGACGATCTATTCTTTTTTTGAAAATAAATCGCATCTGGTTGAGTGTTCTACGCTTCATCTATGTAGTACGATTAACTCTAGTATTAATCAATTGGCAACAAAAGAGTTACATCCGATCGATGAACTCTTTGAAGTGCGGCAAATCGTGCGTCGGTTTCTCAAGAATGAAAAGAGTTCTCCACAATATCAACTTCAGAAATATTTCCCAACTCTTTTTAAACGTTTGAAAGAGGAACAACTAATGATGATGCGCGACTTTATAATGTCAAATATTCGCCGAGGAGTTGAACTTGGTGTGTATCGTGACGATATGAATCCGGAGATGATTTTTAGGCTTTATTTTTTCACGTATTTCTCGCTGAGAAATCCGCACGAATTTCCTGAAAAACTTTTTTCTACTCAGGAGTTGATTTTTCAGCATATCATATACCATGTAAGAGGGATAGCTACTTCTAAAGGGTCAGAATACCTCGAAACTTATTTAATCAACAATCAAGAATGAAAAAGACTATTCTTCTATTTATCGTCTTTATTAGCGCATCCGCTTACAGTCAAAATTCTTCTTCTAACTTTACTTTAGAGCAAGCCGTTGAATATGCCCTAGCTGAAAATGCATCGATGAAAAATGCTGCTGCTGATAAAAGGGATGCCGTAGCTCAGAAGTGGGCAACGATTGCCACGGGGCTTCCTCAGATTCAAGGGTCACTAAATTATCAAAATCAATTAAAACAACCTGTGGCTCAAATTCCGGCTGAGTTTTTTGGGGGTCAGCCTGGTACTTTTTCTGAAATAGTTTTTGGGCAATCTCAAAGTTTAAATGCATCGGTAACCTGGAATCAACTCATTTTTGATGGCTCTTATGTTGTTGGCGTGCAGGCCATAAGAACCTTTATAGATTATTCAGAAAACGCTTATGACAAAACGGCGTTAGAAATAAGAGCTTCTGTAGTTTCGGCCTATGCCAATGCACTTATGGCTGCCCAAAGTGCTGATCTATTGTCTAAAAATGTTGCTCAAATTGAGCGTAATCTTTTTGAAGCTTCTGAACTATT
>JAAZVG010000059.1 GCA_018623655.1 Flavobacteriaceae bacterium | reverse complement strand
TTAAGTGATCGCGCAGGGATTCGAACCCCGGACCGTCTGCTTAGAAGGCAGATGCTCTATCCAGCTGAGCTACGCGACCATTACTATAACGGGCGCAAATTTAGGTTATTAAGCCTAATTGTACAATATCCTTTTATAATGGGATATGGTCCCCTAATGAACGCTTATTCTCTTTTTCAAAGTACTGAAAAAAGATTTCTACCAAATCATAACCAAAATAGTCAGCGACAAAGTATGCCATAACAGCGAGTACGAAAAGCGATAACAAGATTCGAACTAGAATTCTAAGAGGAGTTAGAAGAAGCTTTAATAACTTATATACAGTCACTAGTGCCAGAGAACACCCCGCTATGATGAGTACAATTTGAAGTTCGTCACTTATCGTCATGAATACTTGCTTCTGTTGATTTGTTTATCTTTTTACAGTGCAGGACTGTTAATTTGTCTAGGTTCACAAGAATAAGGAAATGTTTGCTACTTTCTTTGAGTTGCCAAGTTTTTTTAAACGCATCTGCTCTTATTTTCGAGTACTTACTAATAACGCTAAAGGCCGTTTTCTTTAGAGGTGATAATATTTTCTTGTTGTGGGAAAGCACTTCTTTCAATAAAAAGCACCTCCCTTGAAAATCGACTATTTCAATATCTGAAGTAAGTAGACTTGAATTTCCTAATTGGTAAAGGTTGGGGTTGTCATTACAAAGCACACGAAAAGCTTGAGTTTTTAAAAAACTTGGAGCAGGGTCATAAAGATAGTTCAATGGCTGATAGCTAATTTTTAGTTCAGCATTCTTGATTTCAGATAATGTAGTGGTGTACTGATGTTCTTTTTCACTGGTGAGATTGAAATGATGTATTGGCACGTTCTCTATTTCTATATGGTTCGGCGGTGACAGCCAGAATAGAAGCTCTTTAACCTCATTTTTCACACTAATTATATCTACGGCCGCACAAGCTCCTTTAAATTGTCTTAGACTCTCGGTAATGTCTATAAGTGGAGATGCTTTAATGGCTACTGATCGTGCCTTTTCTAATAGCGTAGGTAAAAGCTCGAGAAGGTTGGGAGTACAGTTTTCCCATACTACCATTTTTTCGCCTTTTGAACCGCGTCTTGCAGGGTCGACATAGATAAAGTCAACAGTGGATATGTTTTTCACATAATCTTCAGCTCTGGCTTGAATAATTTCGTTGGTGGTATTAAGAACACGATTGTTGTGCTTAAGTAATTCGATTAAATCATCTTGATACTCTATGGAAGTAAATGATTTAAAATGCTGACCTAAGTAATAACTGTCTATGCCTAAGCCCGAAGTAAGATCGATACCTGTGACAAATGACTGAAGAAAATACGATAGTCTTTTCGCTTTGAATGCTGCTGTAAATGATGAACTACACTGTTCTAAGGAAAGTTTGGGACCGAATAAGTAGTCTTTGTGTTCGAGTAGAAATGGAGCCTTTAAGCGCGCCCATTTTCGCCCATTTATTTGTTTAACGAGTAATTTATTTCTGACCCCAGTAAATAACTGAGGTTTAAAAAGCAGCTCTTCACAACTTGAATTGTTATAAGATTTTATAAATTTCCAGGCCTCTTCTGAGACGATTTCGGTCATAGCCCTTTCGTAAATTTTACAACAGTTGGATGGTCTGCAAAGAAAACACTTAAGATCACTTTAATAACGGTATACGCTGGTACAGCAACCACCATTCCTAAGATACCGAACAGAGATCCTGCACAAAGGATAACCAGGAAAATTTCTAGCGGATGTGATTTTACACTCTTTGCATAAATATAAGGCTGTGAAAAGAAATTATCGATCAGTTGACCGACTATAATTCCGGCGGCCACATAGGCTAGTTTGGGTAGCGCAACTTGGTAGAAATCAACCTCTAAATAACTGATCAGTGTTAAAAGAAGCATGAGTGTTCCTCCGATTAGTGGCCCAACATAAGGTATGATGTTAAAAATCGAACAGAGTAGAGCGATTACTATTGCATTTTCTATGCCTCCGATAAGAAGCGTAATACTGTAAACAATAAAAAGAATAATTAACTGGAGAAGAATACCAGAAAAGTAACGAGACAATAAATAGCTGATTTTTCCAAATGAATTAACCGCTTTTTCTTCTTTGTTATCAGGAATAAATACCAAAATTCCTCGTTGCAATAACTTCTGATCTTTTAAGAAGAAAAAAGTGATAAAAACGACTGAAAAAAATCCGATGCTTAACGTTCCTAAGGCATCCAATACACCTCCTAAAAGATTAGGTATGAAGTTTAAGTCGATATTTTCAACAAACTGATTCTCAATAGATAATTCATTCAGATAGTTTTTTAAAGGTGGAACGTGTCTTGCGATGGTATCACTAAGTAGACTTAGTGAATCGGTTATATTCTGCTCCAAACTTTCAATATCCAGCAGCGAAAGATTTTCACCTTGAGTGAGAACTACTGGGATAATCAACCCAGCAAAACCTAATACCAAAGCTATTTGTAATAGGATTGTTATAACAACAGATAAGCTCGTTGGAATAGCAAGTTTCTTATCAAAAAATGAAACAATAGGCTTGCCGAGTAAGGCTAATACACCCGCTAAGATTAGGTATAAAATTACAGAAGCCAGGTTGTATAAAAGGTATATAATTACACCCCCGATAATCAAAGTGCTTGTCCATTTAATCAGTGCTTGGTAGGTTGTATTCATAGGTTATTTCTTCAAAATCATTCTTGCTAATGCCATTAGACCTGCAGTTTCGGTTCTCAATCTGCTAGAACCTAGAGATACCTCTGCAAATCCAGAATCTAGTGCAAAAGATACTTCCTCTTCACTGAAATCTCCTTCAGGCCCAATAAGCATCAATTTACTTTTTTTTGAATCACATAGCTCGATTAAGTCCTTTTTATCTCCTGAATAACAATGACCAATAAACTTTTGTTCCCACCCATTACTGTTTTCAAAAAGTACTGAAAGTGGTGTTAACTTCTCTAAAATAGGACGGTAGAGGTGTAGGGACTGCTTGAATGCGCTATCTAAAATGCGCTCCGCCCTCTGGTGATTTAAATTTTTACGCTCAGAGAATCGACTAGTTAATGGAATGATACGAGCTATTCCAATTTCGGTGGCCTTTTCAATAAACCATTCGAAACGATCCATTGATTTAGGAAGCACCATTGCAATACTTATTGAATTATCTGAAGGCTCTTCACTAGAGAGATAGGTGAGATGTACTTGAGATCTTTTAGGGTGTGCAACAGTAATTTCGGCCGAGAATAAATCTCCCTTTCCATTGGTAAATTCAACTTTGTCACCCACCGACTTTCGAAGAACTTTGCTTAAGTGGACACTCTGTACCGTATCTAACTCAAACAAGGTTGAATTCTTTTCAATCGTTGGATCATAGAAACGCTGACTCATAAGTGATTAAGGTTATACCGGGCTGTTGAAGAATGTGATAACTCACTAAAGGCCCCTTTTTCGAATTTTAAAACTCCTACAATTCCGATCATTGCGGCATTATCTGTACAATATTCAAAAGGAGGTAGATATAATTTGAATTGGTGTTTATTCGAAAGATCCGATAGTCGAGCTCTAATACCACTGTTCGCAGCAACTCCTCCTGAAAGAACAAGGTGTTTTACCCCCGTAATTTTTAGGGCTTCTAGTAATTTTTTTTCAAGAACTTCAATAATCGCATCCTGAATACTAGCGCATAAATCTGCCTTGTTATTTGATATGAAATTGCTGTCATTTCTCATTCCTTGCTGAATCACTCTAGCAATTCCAGTTTTAAGTCCGCTAAAACTAAAGTTAAGATTAGGAACTTTAGGTAAGCCAAATCGAAAAGCTTTAGGATTACCATTTTGTGCCCAACGATCAATTTGAGGCCCTCCGGGGTAATCAAACCCAAGGAGTTTCGCACTTTTATCGAAGCACTCACCTACAGCATCATCTAGGGTCTCGCCTAAAACTTCTAATTCGAAATAATCTTTCACGAGAACGAGTTGGGTGTGACCTCCACTAATAGTCAAACTGAGTAGAGGAAAATTTGGATTTTCTTGACGAGCGTCCTCTATGAAATGCGCTAGGATGTGAGCTTGCATATGATTGACATCAATCAGTGGAATACCTAAAGAAAGTGAAAGCGACTTTGCAAATGATCCACCTACTAAAAGCGAACCTAGCAAGCCTGGTCCACGAGTGTAAGCGATGGCATCAAGCTCCTTTTTTTCGATATTTGCCTCAGTAATTGCGTGGTGTATAACAGGAACGATACTTTTTTGATGAGCCCTTGAGGCGAGCTCGGGGACTACACCTCCGTAACTTTCATGAATCTCTTGAGTATTTACTACGTTTGATAAAACTCTTCTACCTTGCAGCACGGCAGCAGAGGTATCATCGCAAGAAGACTCAATAGCTAAAATTAAAGGCTCTTTTTTAAACGTCATATGTTAAACAAAGATAAAGGCTTAACTCCAATTCGAAAACGACTCTCGTTGGGGGTTAAGGTTATATTGGTTTTAGTTCTATTTCTCTTTGGTTTAACTATTGCTGGTTCTCTTTCCCCAGTGCAAACCTACGTTGCAAAGAAATTTGTCAAACAACTAACTGAAGAATTTGGTTTAAAAGCAAATGTGGGAAGCGTACGAGTAAACCCTTTAGAGCTCAATTCACAGTTAACCGATCTATATTTTGAAGATAATAGGGGGGATACCTTACTCTATGTAAGTTCAATTCGCGCATCCCTAGCATCTCTTGCCGATTGGTCATCGACTAGAGGAGGTAATTACAGGGTAGGAACCTCGGTTCTGTACTACCGTATTCCCAAAGGTGACTCTGTGGCGACATTGAATCGTTTCCTTGAGGCTTTACCATCGAATTCAAAACAACAAAAAGATTGGTTCTCAAAACGAATTGAGGCGAGGAAACTAAGTGTAAAATACATCGACGAAAATCAAATGATTACCCCTACAAATTTCGATGTGAATCAATTGGTTATTGAGGATTTAAATCGATCAAAAGGACTATTTTCAGGAAAGGTGACAACATCAATTAAGGACGTTCCGACATTAGGTTCTTCTACATTATCCGCACAAGTAAGGCAAGTAGGAGGTAGATGGGAAGCACTCGATTTAACGCTTAGAACTTCTAATGATGAACTGAATTTACCTTGGGTAGGTATCCAGACTAACCCTTTCAACATATCCGCAGAAATGGCTCCTTCCTTTGTTAGTCCAGAGCTTATGAAAGCGATAATCCCAACAGTACAAACTGAAAGCTCTATGTATGTTCAAGGGGAAGTTCAAGCGACCTCTGACTATATTAATCTAAATCGGGCATATGTCGAATTAGGTGATTCAAGTGCAGAGGTTTACTTAGATCTATCTACTAGTGAAGAGATAAAGATTCGAGAGCTAAACCTTAATAACGCTCAATTAAATGTGAAAACACTTGCTAGACAGCTTGCTCCGAAAAGAGCTGCGATATTTAATGATTCAGATGTTGCAGAAAGCTGGTTTAATGGAATCGTTCGATGGTCTGTAATCAAAGACTCAACTCAGGTCGATATCAACGGGGTTTGGAATCAGTCAGAAGTTAGTGCAAGGTATAGCAAGAATAAGAGTGTCGAGGATATTGAGGTCGACGTAGATAATTATCCTCTTAATCTAATTCTACCTCGAGCTAAAGAAGTGGTATCTGGAAAAGCAGTTTTACATAAATCGATTACTACTAACGCTTGGAATGTAGGAGGGATTTTAGAAGAATTATCGTCAAATGCTTTTAAGCTCCATGAAATCGCTATTACTGGTGTACTTCAATCTACCCTATTTACAGGGCAAATTGAAAGTCGATATCCTAAGGCTTCGTTTGTTTGGGATGGGTACATCGATGTAGCTCCTGAATATAGATCGAAATCTGTTTTGACCCTAAACGGATTTGATACTTCAATTTTTAAGAGTAGTTATCTAAATGTACTTCTCAATGGACGCCTAGAATCGGAGGTGTGGGGAACAAAACTAACCGATATTCAAGGTAGTATTTCATCTACTGGTATTTCTGCAAAAACTCCTAGCGGTGAGTCTATTGCCTTAGGTTCATTCCAGTTTGGTGCCTCACTAATTAGTAATGACACTCATCAGATTCAGTTTCAGTCAACAGATCTAATTAATGGTTCACTTCGTGGAAACTACCACTTAGTAGATTGGTCAACTTTAAACGAATATAAACTCCCTGACGATCTTATTTTAAGAGCTGATATTGAGACCGGTGATTCATGGAGTGAACTTTTTAAACAGTCTTTAAGTATACCTGAAATTAGCGGATTCTTAGACTACAGACCCGATTACTATAAGACGTCTCTATCCTTATCTGCAATAAGGTATCGAAATTCACTGATGGAGTCTTTTAAAATCGAGGGAAATACGGATGGTAAGCTAAATATTGTAGCTGATCGTTTTTCTAGTGCTTTTTTGAATGTAAAGGATGTTGAGTTATTACTTTCTGAATCTGAAGGGGTGCTCTCTTTTACTTCGCTTAATCGATTTTCAGACCGATTAGATCTTAGAGCTAAGGTAGACAGACCTTCAAAAGGAGTTTACACGTTTGATTTTAGCAATACCGACTTTACCTTGAAAGGTGCGGCTTGGCAGCTTGTTGAAAACCCACAAATTAAAATTGATCTGAATAATCAAAGTTTAAGATCCTCAGAAATTGTTTTGAATCGAAAAGAAGGGGGTAGCATGCGGCTCACACTTAATTATGAAGACCAGAGCAACTACGACTTAGACTTCATTTCTGAGTCTGTTCCACTGGCTGCGATAACTCCTGATATAAAAAATCTTCAACTCTCTGGTCTCACTACCGGAACCTTTCAATTATCAAATGCAAAAGGGAAATTGAGTCCTCTATTTAATATGGGGGTAGAAGATTTCTCAATTAATGGAGCAGACCTTGGATTTTTAAATGGTACCATACTTGGAAACGACGGAGGGGATGAGTTTGACCTCAATGTTGATCTTAGAAAAGGGAGTCAAGCTTTTTTTAAAATTAGTGGAGTTTTAGATTCTAAAGAAACTGCACTTACATCCGATCTTAGAGGAGCTTTTAATAATATGCCATTAGCGCCATTTTCTGCGATCGGCGCAACGGTTTTCGATTCATTAAAAGGAACATTTACTGGCCCCATTTCATTAAAAGGTGAGTTTAATGAAGTTGAGCTATTGGCCCAGTTGAATGTTGATAATGGAGGTATTCGATTTCCCTATTTAGGAATGAATTATGATTTTAATCCCGAGGCATTCATTGAAATAACAGAAGAGCGAATTCGTTTTAACAATTTCATCTTAAACGATCCTCGAATACTATCCAAGACTCAACTTACAGGTGCTATACATCATCGTTATTTCAAAGACTACCTTTTAGATCTTATTATTGACACGGGAGATGAACCATCACTTGTGTTAAATACCCCATACCAAGAAGGGTCTCTTTACTACGGAGAAGGCATAATCACAGGTACAGCTCGTATTACTGGTCCGTTTCGTTCACCTATGCTTAGCGTAAAAGCTAAGACTTCTTTAGGTACTAAAATTCAAATTCCGTTAGAAACAGAAACAACCGATTTTACGGATGATTATATCCGTTTTATTACTGATATAGACGAGGTAGAAAGTAAAGAATTCCAAAATCAGAAGGCTTCATCTAGTATTTCGCTTGATTTTGATTTAGATATTACTCCTGAAGCTGAGGTTACGGTTTTAGTGGATCAGGTATCAGGCACCAAACTTCAAGGCAGTGGGACAGGGTTACTCCTCATGCGTTTGATTGATGGGGAGTTTTCTATGTTTGGTGATTACGCTGTAAGTTCAGGTAATTTTAATTACCGATTTGGTGGTTTAATTGATAAGAATTTTAGTTTACAACCGGGAGGGACAATTACTTGGCAAGGCGATCCCTACAATGCTCAATTAAATTTAGAAGCACTCTATAGATTAAGTGCGAATCCAGCGCCACTGTTAAATTCGAGTAGTTATCCTCGACCGGTAAATACAGATGTGTCAATTCGACTAGGTGGTGCTATTTTACAACCTCAAATTGACTTTGGAATTCGTTTTCCAAACCTTAGTTCAGTGATTCGCAGTGAGATTGAATATCGATTAAGAGATCAATCTACCCTGGAAAGAAACGTTTTCTTCTTATTAGCTCAAGGCAGCTTTGTAAATGATCAGATGGGCCTATCTCAAGGAGTATTGACGGGTAATTTAATGCAATCGGCTTCGGGTTTATTAGATAGAGTTCTTGGGGAGTCAGAATCTTTCGATTTGGGTCTATCTTATGAACAAGGGTTTACTAGTCCTCAATCAAATATTGATATTGAAGACAGAATTGGCGTAACTCTAAGCACAAAGCTTGGTAAGCGTGTTTTATTTAATGGAAAATTAGGAGTTCCTGTTGGAGGTG
>JAAZVG010000191.1 GCA_018623655.1 Flavobacteriaceae bacterium | reverse complement strand
GTTTCGTGTCCCCGCTCAGGTAATTAATTTATCTACGAATTATCGCAGTTCAGGCGCCATTGTAGAATTCAACAATCATTTATTTGAAGGGGTCTCTAAAAAGTTGCTATTAGACGAGCATCGGATACTTTATCAGGAAACTTCGGCTCAAAAATTTCCAAAAAAACAGTTTGAAAAAGGGTTTGTCTCAGTGAGATTCAATGAAAAGGGAGACTCAAAATCTTTAGAAAATCTTGAAGGATTGTCTGAAGACATCAATCACTGCCTTGATCAAGGATATCAATACAAAGACTTTGCGATTTTGGTTTCTACTCACAAAGAAGGTGCAAAGGTGATCGAGTATTTAACTTCACAAGACCCTCCAATTCCATTTGTATCTGCTGATGTCTTAAAACTGGGAGCTAACCCAGCAGTTCAAGCTCTTGTAGCCGCCATGCGATACTTTGTCGATCCTAAAAATGGAGATGCTGCTTTTGAACTAACTCGATTCCTCGAAAAAGAGGAGTCAAATAAACACAAAACCATTAAAAAAGCGCTACAGTCGTTTTATCAATCAAATCATTTTGAAGATTATTTACGTAATAATGGAGTAAATATCGAGCCGCTAAAAACAGCTACGGCGCATGCATTTTGTTCAACCCTTGCCACTGAACTATCGATGAGCGAGGATGACGCTGCATACATCGGAGCGTTTCTTGAAGAACTCTACGCTCTCCAACTAAAGTCTATTACCACTCTTTCGGGCGCTCTAGAACATTGGGATACTATCAGTAAAAAATCGTTGCAGTTACCAGAACACTTAAATGCGGTTAAAATTCTAACCATTCATAAATCAAAAGGTCTAGAGTTCGAAGTAGTGTTCTTTCCTTTTGCCTGGCCACGCACAGGAAAACTAAACCAACCACAGGCTTGGCTAGACGTGTCAGATGTTACCGGCCGTAAAAAAATGCTCTTGCCTTTAAAAAAGGAATTAACCCATATCAAAGAGGATGCCGAAATGGCGTATCAATTAGAGGAGGCTGAGTCGCTACTTGACGAAATTAACATGCTATATGTGGCACTGACTCGAGCTGAGAAAGGCTTGTTTATTTACACAGAACCCGAAACTACTACTGATTCGTTGAAATTTTCCAATTTGTTCGCGGATAGTCTTGAACGCCACTATCCCAATTTTCAAAGAGGAAGCTCCTATTTTATTTCGGGAGAATTAGAAGAAAAAAACAATGAAGATTTGGCTGATATTAGAAACACTGCAGTTTTAAATCTTCAACCATTTAGCCTCATTCGAGAAGGCCTTGTTAAAGTCGTTTCCCAGATTTCAGAAAGTGAAGAACAGCGATTTGGCAACGCATTTCATCACTTCATGGAAGAAGTGCATACCGAAGAAGATCTCATTAAATTGTCTGCTATTTCGTCTTGGAAGATCCCTGATGACCTTAGGGAATGGTGCTTCAATAATGCCAAGAACATTCTTAATCACCAGGAGCTTTCGGCTTATTATCAACCCGGTTTAAATGCCAAAAACGAAGGTGTTTTAATTGATAATCAGGGCAACGTATCTATCCCAGATCGCGTGGTATTCGAAACGGATACCTGCACCATTATCGACTACAAAACCGGAAAGAAAAAGGACGAACACCGAAAACAGCTTGATAAGTACGAATCTCTGATTTCTGAGATCATTAATGCTGGCGAGAATCATTCATTCAAGAAAATCATTGTCTATCTTAGAAGTTCGGCCCAAGACCTAGAAATTATTCAATTCTGATTAAACAGTTTCATTGCTATGTATACCGAATCGTTTAAAAATCAACTCACCACTACCCTTGAAGAACTTAAAGCAGCAGGCTTATTTAAATCTGAGCGTATTATCGCCTCCCCTCAGGGAGCCGAAATCACTTTAGAAAACGGGGACAAGGTGCTTAATTTTTGTGCCAACAACTACCTAGGACTGTCTGCGCATCCAGAGGTGATTCAGGCTGCCAAAGACACTTTAGATTCTCACGGATTTGGAATGTCCTCTGTCCGTTTTATTTGCGGTACCCAGGATATTCACAAACAACTCGAATCAGAGATTGCTAAATTTTACCACACCGAGGACACCATTCTTTACGCAGCTGCTTTTGATGCTAATGGAGGATTATTCGAACCGCTATTGGGCCCCGAGGATGCCATTATTTCTGACAGCCTCAATCACGCATCGATCATCGACGGTATTCGGCTTTGTAAAGCCATGCGCTATCGATACGAGAATAATAATATGAAAGATCTCGAAGAAAAATTAAAAGAGGCTACCGAGTCAGGAGCGCGAAATCTTCTTATTATCACCGATGGTGTTTTCTCAATGGATGGCTTGGTTGCTCCGCTAGATGAGCTTTGTGACATAGCCGAAAAATACGGGGCTCTAGTCGCCATAGATGAATGCCATTCAGCTGGCTTCATAGGTCATACAGGGCTAGGAACTCCAGAAGCCAAAAACGTCTTAGGAAGAGTTGATATCATTACCGGAACCTTAGGCAAGGCGCTAGGTGGTGCTATGGGCGGATACACCACGGGCAAAAAAGAGG
>JAAZVG010000190.1 GCA_018623655.1 Flavobacteriaceae bacterium | reverse complement strand
ATTCCTTGTACGGCATTAATCTCAAGATTCGCTTGCGCTAAACCATATAAATAGGCAGACCCCATCATTCCTAAGAATTGATACCCTTGTACGTTTGTAGCGATTGTTGATAATGCAATTGAATACCAACGAAGATTTCTAGAACTCAAGAAATACGCGTCTGCTGTACTATTTGAATCTGTTTTTCCTCGAAGGGCAACAAACATTATTACCGAGAAATAAGCTAAAACCAGAAGAAAGTCTATCATTTGTCAAAATCGATTTCCCGCACCTAATGGTGTGCCAGGAGTATCATGAGGTATTCTATTTAAAAGCTTTGATAGTGATATATTGTTCAGTCTTGGCAAGACGTATTTTGCAAAGAGTTCACATTCTTGTTTGTGTGGATAGCCTGATAAGATGAACGAACTTATTCCCATTTCCATATATCGCTTGAGTTTTTGATACACTTGGTCTGGGTTTCCAACGATAGCCGCACCACATCCTGATCTGGCAAATCCAATTCCCGTCCAAAGATTAGCCTCTACATAATGTTCTGAGTCAGATTCATCGCGTAATTGAGATTGTTTGCTAACTCCTAAAGACTTCGAATCCTGAGCCCTATTGCGAATATTATCTCCCAGATCTAAATCCAACTTTGAAAGTAAATTTTTTGCATATTGACGGGCTTCTTTTTCTGTTTCCCTCACAATAACATGGATGCGAAGACCGAACAGAACCTTTCGATTATACTTCGAAGCCTTCTTTGTCATCGTCGCCATTACCTTTTGCAAACCGGTTTCTTTATCAGGCCACATTAGATAAACATCGCAATGTTCTGCACATAATTCAAGACCTTGTGGTGAATACCCTCCGAAATAAAGAAGCGGCCCGCCATTTTGTTGATAAGGTTTAACGGGAAGTGTGGGTAAGTCAAACTCGTAATATTTTCCTTTGAAATCGATTCTGTCTTGACTCCACGCCTGCTTAAGAATTTCGATGACCTCTTTAGATCTTTGATAGCGTTCTTCAGATGAAAGATAAGTTCCTGGCAAATCAGATGAGATAATATTTAGTGTTAATCTGCCATTGAGCATATGATCTAGTGTTGCTATTGTTCGAGCTAGCATCGGGGGATGAATTTCACCGCAACGTATAGCTGCTAGAAAATTAATTTGATCGGTTATTGGAGCCATCCCTGCGACAAAGGATAAGGTGTCTTGTCCAACTTGATAAGAAGAGGGACAAAGTATGTTACGATATCCTAAATGATCAGCAGTTTTGACAATCTGAGATGTGTTTTGCCAATTGCTTTTATACAGCGGATTTCTATTTCCTAAGAAGTCGTCGTCACCATCGCAGATCGGAGCAAACCATGCTATTTCAGCTCCGTTTTTATCGGATGTATAACTCATTTGAAGTTCCTTAATTTTCTAATTAAAAATAAAAAAACGGTTACACTATTGAAATGCAACCGTTTTCAAATTAGTTAGGTCTAACTATTTAGGTGATTTTACGAACCCATTCATTGCTACGATTTTTCCGTTTTCTAATCTGAAGGCATCCATCCAATCAACCTTTTGAAGGTTACCATCAGGGGTTTCTATATCAGCTTGATCCCACATTAAAACCCATTCATGACCGTTTTCTCCTACCACAGAGATACTAACACCTACTGAATAATTTTTTAAGGTGATTTGGGTAAAATTGGTTTCCATAAAGTCTAATAGTGCTGATTTACCTTCGATTGTTGCCCCATCTTCCATATAGAAAATAGCATCATCAGTTAAGAATTCTCCGACCATTTCGAAGTTTTTTGAGATTATACCTTGATGCATTTTCTCCACTATTAAAATATTTTCGGGATCTCCAATTTTGAAATTATCGGTGTATGTAGGCTTAAATAGTTTGTCTACAGAGGCTGGCTCGGTCTTTGTTTGTTCACTTTCCTGATTTGTGCACGAGATGAACGTTCCTAGAAATACGAGTAAAAGAATTTTTTTCATTTTATTTATTAGAATTATTTGCCATTCTGAATAGGATCAGAGCTCGGCATGAGCGTGTTAAGTATAAAATAGACTGGGCAAAACTTAGTCAAGGGGCTTATAATTTGAAGAGCTGCAACCCCAATCGCGATCCATAAAAATGCAAAATTCGACGTGTAGAAAGTTAATCCCACACTGATTAGATATAAGACACCTACTATTGCATCATGTGCTCTTACTTTTAAAATATTTTTTTCCATTGTTTAGTTAGTTATTAGTTAACCTGCAAAGATGTATGCACAGCCTTTGTTTTGAGCACGACCTAGTGCCCATACCCCCGATGGGACGATTTTGATGCCTGGTAAAATACCGTCCACCATTTCCTGATAAACCTCATCAGGATCTAGATTCATCTTTGCTGCGACTGCTGAGCCATAAACTTTAGTGGCTAAATCACAAACGCAGAAAAGAGATCCTCTTTTTTGAAGATCTTTTATTCCTTGGATAGGAGGTAAAGGCATATCCCCTTCTTGTGGTTCATAAACGGTATTCCTTAGAGAAGGTTTCCCGGTCTTGTTATCATTAAATGAAACGAGCTCACCGAGTTT
>JAAZVG010000189.1 GCA_018623655.1 Flavobacteriaceae bacterium | reverse complement strand
TCTTGGTGGTGGAATCAGTGGTATTATCGCAGCCCTAGAGCTCGAATCAAGAGGTTACCAGCCAATCATTTATGAATCTTCAGATCGTCTTGGGGGTCGTGTTAAGACTGATTTTTACGAAGACATTCCACTAGATCACGGGTTTCAGGTATTGTTAACGGCTTATCCAGAGGTACAAAAGTATCTAGACCTTGAGTCTCTCGAATTACAATATTTTAGACCAGGGGCATTTCTCTTCAAAAAAAATGGTGATGTAGAACAACTAGGCGACGCCTTTAGAGATCTTTCTTTTTTATGGCCGACGATCAAATCGACTTCTGCTAGCTTCAGCGACAAATTCAAGTTGCTTTTAGAACAGCGAAGAATTTGTTCCCTCGCTTTGGATGAAATTTTCAGTCAGTCTAATAAATCTACTATCGAAGCGCTACAGTCAAAATTCAGTGAGCAATTTATCAATGAATTTTTCAAACCTTTTTACGGCGGAATTTTTCTTGAAAAAGAGCTTCAAACTTCGGTAATACAGTTCGAATTTGTTTTCCAGATGTTTGCCAAAGGATTTGCGGCTTTGCCAAATAAGGGGATGCAGGCGGTGGTTGATCAACTTGCATCAAAGCTCTCCAAAACCAAAGTACTTTTAGGTCAAAACGTCAATGTTGAGCAAATTAAAAAATCGCATGATTGCGTCGTACAAACCTTCGCCGATAATGCGCAAAAATGGAATGGTACTGAAGTCTTTTACTTCGATTTAGCCACAAAATCTAAGTATGTTAATGCACTGAAAAATACGATCGGATTGTTTCCAGATTCAACCTCTGTAAATTCGATTCACATACTCGAGGGTACAAACTCAAAAGTTCTATCTGCAACTGCTATCGGAGTTTCCCAAGATTCAGACCGTTTAGAGCTTTTGATAAGAGAGGAGATTAAAGCGCGATCAGGTATTGAGACTGGAAAACGGATAAAACGCTATAAAATTGAAAAGGCTTTACCGATTATTTCTAATATGAGTCTAGTACCGGCATTTACGTCTAGTGACATCAAGGTTATAAGATCGGGGGATTATCTACTTTACCCCTCATTAAATGCCGCTATGAGTAGCGGTAGAATCGCTGCCGAACAAGCGATTCTTTCTTAACTATAACTAAAAGCTTTAGTGTATTTTCATTTTATAAGGATATCTTATAATTCAATTAGCACAACTTATTTGGAAGCTTCGCTATCGCATTGATTATAGATTAATTTGCATTAAAAATTTTACAATGCATTCACACGATACTACCGAAGGAATTGAAAAGTGTCCAGTAATGGGGGCTAAGCACCGTCATACGGCTGCTGGTGGATTTTCAAATGCAGACTGGTGGCCTGAGCAACTCAACCTCAGAATGTTGCATCAGAATACTTCTGAAATGAAACCCACAGGCGCAAATGCAGACTACAGAAAAGCATTTGCCTCAATTAATTACAATGAATTAAAGCAAGACTTAGCCGATTTAATGACTGATTCGCAAGATTGGTGGCCTGCTGATTACGGTCACTACGGTCCTTTCTTTATTAGAATGGCTTGGCATAGTGCAGGTACCTATCGTATTCAAGACGGACGCGGTGGTGCAAGAGCAGGTACCTTAAGAATGGCTCCGCTAAACAGTTGGCCAGATAATGGCAACCTTGACAAAGCACGCCGCCTGTTATGGCCGATTAAACAGAAATATGGAAACAAGCTTTCTTGGGCAGACCTTATGATTCTAACAGGGAACGTTGCACTTGAAACTATGGGCTTCAAGACCTTTGGTTTTGGAGGAGGTCGTGCTGATGTTTTTGAACCAGAAGGAGATATCTACTGGGGACCAGAAACGGAGTGGTTAGGAGATAAGCGTTACACTGGCGACCGCCAACTTGATAATCCTTTAGCTGCTGTTCAAATGGGTCTTATCTACGTAAACCCTGAAGGCCCTAATGGAAAACCAGATCCTCTAGCTTCAGCTCGTGATATCCGAGAAACATTTGCTAGAATGGCAATGAATGATGAGGAAACTGTAGCACTTGTTGCTGGTGGTCATACTTTTGGTAAGACGCACGGAGCAGGTGATACAGCACATGTTGGTCCAGAGCCAGAGGGTGCCCCGGTTGAACAACAAGGATTCGGTTGGGCGAATAGCTTCGGGACTGGTAATGGTGAACACACTATTACCTCAGGACTTGAAGGTGCTTGGACCCCAACTCCAATCGAATGGGATAATAGTTATTTCGAAACTTTATTCGGATACGAATGGGAACTAACAAAGAGCCCTGCAGGAGCATATCAATGGAAGCCAAAGAATGGTGAGGCAGCAGATGCAGTTCCAGATGCGCATAACCCGAACAAACGTCATGCTCCAATGATGGCAACTTCGGATATTGCATTAAGAGAGGACCCTGCATATAACAAAATTTCGAGAAGATTCTACGAGAATCCAGACGAGTTTGCTGATGCGTTCGCAAGAGCTTGGTATAAGTTAACCCACCGTGATATGGGTCCTAAAACAAATTATGTAGGGCCTGAAGTTCCAGGGGAAACTTTAATTTGGCAAGATCCCGTACCTGTTGCGGATTA
>JAAZVG010000058.1 GCA_018623655.1 Flavobacteriaceae bacterium | reverse complement strand
GATTTTCTAGAAATACGAGCGGCTTGATTTACCTTCATGTAATCTGCATCACGAGTGAGCATTATTTTCCCGAAAGTATCACCCCTTTGTACTGTATCTAATTCTACTTCGTAGTCAATCATGTTGAATCCGAACTCGATTTGCTCAGGCATTTCTACCGCTGACGAGCCGACAAAAGAATCCTCCTCATTTGATCCGCAAGAGTACAAAATCACTGTTAGTAGCAAGCAAAATGTGGTGGTAATACGTTGAGACACTTTCATCTTACAAAGTTGCTAAATTCAGGTTGGGTTGTCAATTTTTAATTAGCAATGATTTCGAACGAATTCTTTAGACCTCTGAATCCGTCAAGATCAGCTTTAATCGAACCAAAACGAAGGTCTGCTTGAATTCGAATTGGAATTCGATTCTTATCATCACTCACCCAAAGAGTTAAGGATTCCTCAGCTCTAAATATTCTACCTGACTTAACCAGTGGCCTAAATGCAAGACACTCAATCTTACCGAATCGAGTTTTTAAAACCTCCTTGCCTAAATACTTCAATTTAAAGTCATAAATACCATCGTCGTCAAAAAGCATATCAAGAGCTACCTCATCTCCAATTTCCACTGATGATACATCAAAGGTCTCTCGCAAAAAATAAGTAGCTGAAATAATATCCTGAAGATCTTGACGAATGTCTAACTCGAAAGAAGTCTTGTCTTTTATGTTATTTATGAGTGCCTTTTCGCGATTAAAGTCAAAATCAATCGAGATATTCTTAGTGTATCCACCTTCATCGATGTCTCTCAGAAAATAAATAGGTGTTATTTCGGTTTTTGAAAAAATGCTTTCGTAAACATCTTCGACCTTGAAGAATAGCGAAGCAAAACCAGTTGTTCTTCCCTCTCCAATGGCATGAAATGCCGGCTCTCCTCTAAAAACAGTGTCCTTTAATGAGAGGGTGGCATAACTAGCATTGAAAAAACCGTAGTGGAGACGATAACGCAACCACTCACCAGCCTGAAACGTTTGGTATTCTGATTGATCTTGAGAATATCCAAAACTCATCAAAAGCACGAAGCATACTAATAGAAGCCTTTTAATCATCACGAACAAAAATAGGATTTAAAAAAAAGCCCTAGTTCATTCAACTAGGGCTTTTCTTACTAACCAACCAAACTTTAAATCATGAAAAACCAAAACGTAGTATAACTACTTTCAATTCTTATATCAAAGTTACGGAGAGACATTAATTTAAAAATGCTTTTTAACCCGACTTTAACGTTCTGATTATCATCTATATAAATCAAGTAAAATTAAGTCTGGAAATAAGCGTGAATTTTTGATGCTAATGAGCTGCTAACCACCTGTTCGAGTTCACCAATACTGCGTTGTTTGATCTGCTTTACACTTTTAAATTCTTTAAGCAGTTTCGCCGCGATGGCTGGGCCTATTCCTGGAATTTCTTCTAATTCAGACTGTATCGCAGTTGCGCTGCGTTTCTCTCTGTGGTGTTTTAGAGAAAAGCGGTGTGCCTCATTTCTCAGCTGCTGAATAATCTTTAGAGTCTCTGATTTCTTGTCGAGGTATAGGGGTAGTGAATCTCCGGGAAAATAGATTTCCTCAAGTCTTTTGGCAATTCCGATGATCGCAATTTTTCCTCTAAGACCTAATACTTCTAGCGATTTTAAGGCAGAAGAAAGTTGTCCTTTTCCGCCGTCAATAACAATCAATTGTGGCAGAGGCTCGCGCTCTTGAAGCAATCTTCGATAACGACGAAACACCACTTCTTCCATACTTGCAAAATCATTAGGTCCTTCTACACTCTTAATGGTAAACTTTCGGTAGTCGGCCTTCGAAGGCTTTGCGTTTTTGAACACAACACAAGCTGAAGCTGGGTTGGTTCCCTGCAGGTTTGAATTATCGAAACACTCTATGTGAACGGGATCTTCTGAAAGATGTAAGTCCTCTTTCATCTGACTTAAAATCCGCTTAGTGTGACGATCAGGGTCAACCACCTTCATTTGCTTGAATCGATCTTGTCTAAAAAATTTCGCGTTTCTTAACGAGAGATCTACAAGGCTTTTCTTATCACCGAGCTTAGGAACCTCAACCTTAATAGCTTCAGCAACAGACACAATAAAGGGGAGCAGAATGGTTTTCGACACTGAGTTAAAACGACGTCGAATCTCTACAATAGCAACAGATAACAATTCTTCTTCGGTCTCGTCGAGTTGCTTCTTCATCTCAAGGGTGTGAGAATAGACGATCGCCCCATCATTAATTTGCATGAAGTTCACATAAGCATGTGTCTGATCACTTAGAATCGAATACACTTCGAGATCAGTAATTTTCGGGTTTACCACCTGTGACTTCGACTGATGTTTATTAAGAGCCTCAATACGCTCCTTAATTTGTTGAGCCTTTTCAAATTCCATTGCAGTGGCATACCGTTTCATCCGCTCATTAAGCATTCGAAGTGAGGGTTTTAAATTCCCCTTTAAAATGGCAACAATAGCCTCAATTTGCTCCGCATACTCTGCTTCTAATTGATACCCTTGACAGGGGCCTGCACAATTTCCTATATGATATTCTAAACAGAGCTTCACCTTGCCCGATGCTATCTGCGCATCTGAAAGTTCGTAATTACAGGTTCTTAGCGTATATACATTTCGGATAAGCTCAAGAAGAGCTCTAACGGTCTTCATCGAAGTGTAGGGTCCGAAATAAAGTGAACCGTCCTCAATTTTCTTTCGAGTACTAAAAACCCTTGGGAATCGCTCGTTCTTAACACAAATCCAAGGGTATGTTTTATCGTCTTTAAGCAGCACATTGTATCTGGGCTGGTGCTGCTTAATCATACTATTTTCAAGAAGTAGAGCATCTGATTCATTAGCCACGACAACGTGACGAATCTCTTTAATCTTACCCACCATCACTCGGGTCTTACCGCTAGCATAGTTTTTCGTGAAGTAAGAGGATACGCGTTTTTTTAGATTTTTTGCCTTACCGACATATAGAATGCGCTGATTCTGGTCATAGAAATGGTAAACCCCAGGTTCATCGGGCAGTGCCTGTACCTGAATTTTGATCGGATTTTCCTTCTCTACCATTAGGTAAAAGTAGGGATTGATTTGATTTTTTAGATAGTTTTACCCTATGAGAGGCAAAGACGAATTAAGAAAATGGGCGAAAGAAAAACGAAAATCTTATTCTAAAGAAGCTGTTGAATCATTAAGTCTTAAGATTATCAATCGGCTCTTAAATCTCCCCATTTGGGAAAAGACTACTTATCATGTTTTTCTACCTATCGTAAAGCAGAATGAGGTCAATACCGAAGGTCTGTTAAGCGCGCTGCAAGGAAAAGACAAGCGTATCGTCTTACCTAAAGCGCATCAAGACAGAAGCCTAACTAACTATCTACTTGAAGATCAAACAAAACTTGCAGAGAATCATTGGGGAATTTTAGAACCTGTTGATGGTATCACCATTGAAACGAATAGTATCGATGTAGTGTTTGTTCCACTACTAATTGGTGATCTCAAAGGGGGGCGTATCGGATACGGTAAGGGATACTACGATCGATTCATAGCAGATTGCAGGCCTGATGTAATCACCATAGGACTAAGCTTATTAGAGCCTGTAGAAGATATAGACGCGCTAGAACCTCATGACCAACCCCTTGATTGGCTAATTACACCAACTTCTAATTTCGAGTTTAATTAGGAAAGACTCTCTTATTAAAGGCAATAATGATGAATACTCCAATGCTAATTGCGCTATCAGCAATATTAAAAACAGGTTGAAAGAATTTGAATGGTTTTGAGCCTACCCAAGGCATCCAATCCGGCCAGTTCGTATCAATAAGTGGAAAGTAAAGCATATCTACTACGCGCCCATAAAAGAAGTTGTCATAACCTCCGATCGAAGACTCCCAGGCGAAGGTTGCCACAGAATAGGGCGTACTTACTGTAAATAGCTTTCCGTAAAATACCGAATCGATAATATTACCCAAAGCGCCAGAGAATATTAGGGCAATGGCAATAAGTAATAGCGAAGGTGCTTTTTTAAGAGCCGAACGATAGCCCCATATGGCAATCCCAACTATTGCAAAAAGTCTAAATATAGTAAGTCCAAATTTGGCACTGCGCTCACTAATAGGAAGAAAATCACTCAGCTGAGTCCCCCAGGCAGCGCCCCTATTTTCAATGAAAAAAATCTTGAACCAACTGAATACCTCAATTTCTTCTTGATAAAAGAAATGTGTTTTGATAAAAATTTTAGACCACTGATCAAGTACCAATATAATGACAGCAAGAAGGATAGTTTTCTTTAAATTCATTAGGCTTTGTTTAAGTAGATTGATCCTTTTTCTGAAGCTAACCTATAATGAAATCTTGTGTTTAGTGGAATACTCCCAATCACCTTCCCCTCAATACTAGAAGCATGAATATCTCCATAAGGAACAGTAAGAAAAACATCGGCAGAATCAGTTCGAATATCGCTTTCTTCAGAAGCGTATTCTAAATTAACTCTACCCGATCCCAAACGCAAAATAACTTCCTTGTATTCTCCCAACACAGATACTACAGCGCGCTCTCCTCTGATTTCAAGCGTCTTTCCTTTAGGAACAATAAGCTCAAGATTTAGAGCACGAACTTTATGTGCACTCAGTTTATCATTAGGGGCTATAAACGAAGGAGCCCATTGCGGATAAATTTCAAGCCACTGATCAACCTCTTTTGACACTAACATAACCTGATCTCTATATTCTCCTTCGCTCGTGGTCTTAATGACATATTGATCAGAGCTGCCGGTCGAAACAAGCAGATTTTGAATGAACCCAAGTTCAATTGAAAGCGAGTGAACCTCTGGGGCATCAATTATCTTTTGCCACTTCGATTGTGCAAAAAGTGATCCCTGAACTAGGAGAATGAGAAAAAGAATCTGAGTTTTCACTAGCGCTGCATCTTCTTGGCTTCAATGCTCAAGGTTGCATGCGGAACGAGCTTCAAACGCTCTTTAGAAATCAGTTTACCCGTCACTCTACACACCCCATAAGATTTGTTTTCAATTCTTACCAGTGCATTTTTTAAATCGCGAATGAATTTCTCTTGACGCAAAGCGAGCTGGGTATTTGCCTCTTTGCTCATGGTTTCAGAGCCTTCTTCAAATGCCTTAAAGGTCGGCGATGTATCATCAGTCCCGTTATTTAGGTCATTCATATAAGCACTCCTAATCAATTCAAGATCGTCTGTTGCTTTTACAATTTTCTCTTCAATCAGCGTCTTGAATTCTTTCAAGTCTGCATCTGAATATCTTACTACTTCTGACATAAGATTTTATTTTTTTTCTAGATATAGTTGAGTTTCAATATCGTCAAAACTAACAGCTATCCCTTTATCTAAGCCTTCAATTAATTCGAGTTCTTCACATAGCGTCTCTTGCATCAAATAATCTAGGTTCGAAGAAACAGCCTCATTGACTTTATCGGTGGCCCCAATATAAAGCAAAATTTTATCTGTTACTTCAAGTCCAGAATCCTTTCTCAAATTTTGAATACGATTCACTAATTCACGAGCAATGCCTTCATAAATCAAGGTTTCATTAAGTGATACATCGAGTGCCACAGTCAATGCTCCGTGAGTAGCAACTAACCAACCTTCAACATCCTTATTGGTAATAAGAACGTCCTCTAACGAAAGTTCAATCGGGGCATTATCTACTGAAATGGTAAAAATCTCCTCTTGCTCGAATTGTTGTATCTGTTCTTGGTCTAACGCCGAGATTGAAGCAGCAACCTGTTTCATTTTAGGACCATACTTTGGTCCTAAGGCTTTAAAGTTGGGCTTGATTTCCTTGACCAAAATGTCCGAAGCATCTTCAAGTAGATTTACCTCTTTTACATTGACTTCTGAACGAATAAGTTCTGAAACAGCTACTAGGGCCTCCTTAGAAACCGACTTATTTAAAGGAATTAATACTCTTTGAAGGGGTTGACGAACCTTAATTTTTTCTTTTTGACGAATCGATAGGACAAGCGAACTCACCTTTTGTGCGAGTTGCATTTTTTCCTCTAAGGTTTTATCGATAAGGGCTGTATCAGCGGCTGGGAAAATAGATAGGTGCACGCTTTCTGACCCATTTAAATCACTGTATAGTCGTTCTGCAAAGAAGGGAGCAACAGGAGCAATAAGCTGGGCTGTTGTTTTTAATACGTGTGAAAGCGTTTGGTAAGCAGCCAACTTATCAATACCAAAAGAACCCTTCCAGAAGCGGCGGCGACCGAGACGCACATACCAGTTACTGAGATTCTCTTGAACGAAATCAGAAATGAGTCGAGTAGCTCGAGTTGCATCGTACTGCTCAAAACAAGCATCTACTTCTTCTATCAGCGTATTCAATTCAGAAAGAATCCAACGATCGAGTTCTGGTCGCTCTGAGACTTGAATTTGATCCTCGTTGCCGGTGAAACCGTCAATATTCGCATAGAGCGCAAAGAAAGAATACGTGTTGTAAAGGGTTCCGAAAAATTTGCGCTTTACCTCAGCAACTCCTTCTAGATCAAACTTTAAGTTGTCCCAAGGATTGGCGTTGTTAATCATATACCAACGTGTCGCATCCGGCCCATACGCTTTGATTGTTTCAAAAGGGTCAATCGCATTCCCTAAACGTTTCGACATTTTTTTGCCATTCTTGTCAAGAACCAATCCGTTAGAAACCACATTTTTGTAGGCAATTTTATCGAATACTAGCGTAGAGATGGCGTGGAGTGTATAGAACCATCCTCTAGTCTGGTCTACTCCTTCAGCGATGAAGTCTGCCGGATAGGCAACCTCATTATCTACTAGTTCTTTATTCTCAAATGGATAGTGCCACTGAGCATAAGGCATCGAACCACTATCAAACCAAACATCAATAAGATCAGACTCACGATGCATAGGAGCTCCACTTGATGAGCATAGTATAATCTTATCAACTACGTGTTTGTGCAGATCAATTTGAGCATAATTAGCATCGCTCATGTCTGTCGAGTCAAACGAAGCGAATGGATTTTCTTTCATGAGTCCTGCACTCACTGATTCGGCAACCGCCTCTTTCAATTCAGCTACAGAACCTATTATACGTTCCTCTGAGCCATCTTCAGTTCTCCAAATAGGAAGCGGAATTCCCCAATAGCGAGAACGAGACAAGTTCCAGTCATTCGCATTGGCGAGCCAATTTCCGAAACGACCAGTACCGGTAGCTTTTGGTTTCCAGTTGATCTCTTGATTCAGCTCGTACATTCGATCCTTAACCGCGGTTGCTTTGATAAACCACGAATCGAGCGGGTAATATAAAATCGGTTTATCCGTTCTCCAACAGTTTGGATAAGAGTGAACATATTTTTCTACTTTGAAAGCCTTATTTTCAGTTTTTAGTTGAATAGCAATTTCGACATCTACAGACTTCTCAGGCTCGATATCGTAGTAGGCATTTTTCACATATTTACCCGCGTAAGGTCCAACCTCAGGTCGAAACTTACCTTCAAGGTCTACTAGCGGAACTAAATTCTTGTTTTCATCTTGAACCAGCATTGCAGGAACTGGCGGAGTTGCCGCACGTGCCGCATTGGCATCATCTGCACCAAAAGTCGGCGCGGTATGAACGATCCCCGTACCATCCTCAGTGGTTACGAAATCTCCGAGGATCACTCTGAAAGCATTTTCAGGAGCGTCATAGGGTAATACAAAGTCAAGAAGCTGCTCATAACGAGCGCTTTCTAATTCTTTACCTGTACAACTTCCAAGCACCAAATAAGGTATTTTCTTGGCTCCAGAATCATAGGCTGACAATTCGCTTTCTTCATTTACGCGCTCGTATTTTTTTCCGAACTGCTTTTCAATCAGTGCATCGGCGATGATTACTTCAATAGGTTCAAAGGTATATTGATTGAACGTTCTTATCAGTGAATACCTAATTTTTGGACCAACAGTAAGGGCGGTGTTTGAAGGTAAAGTCCACGGGGTTGTTGTCCATGCCAAAAAATAAACTGGCTTTTCTGAAAGCGTTGCAATATTTTCTGGCAATGTTTCTTTAATCGCCTTGAACTGAGCGGTAATTGTCGTGTCGGTAATATCCTGATACGTGCCAGGTTGGTTGAGCTCATGTGAGCTTAACCCTGTTCCTGCTTTAGGTGAATAAGGTTGTACGGTATAGCCCTTGTAAAGTAACCCCTTATCGTAAATCTGTTTCAACAGCCACCATACCGACTCCATGTATTTCGAAGTGTAGGTAATGTACGGATCTTGCATGTCTACCCAGTATCCGATTTGTTCAGTAAGCGAATTCCAAACGTCGGTGTATTTCATTACTGCTCGCTTACAAGCCTCGTTATACTCAGCAACACTGATGGTTTTACCAATGGCTTCTTTAGTAATTCCTAGCTCCTTCTCAACACCTAATTCAACAGGCAAACCGTGTGTATCCCATCCCGCCTTACGCTTTACTTGAAAGCCTTTCATTGTTTTGTATCGGGGGTAAATATCCTTAATGGTACGGGCCATTACGTGGTGAATACCCGGCATGCCGTTCGCCGAAGGAGGACCCTCAAAAAAGACATAGCTCTTAGCCCCTTCTCGTTCAGAAATACTTTTTTCAAAAATAGCTT
>JAAZVG010000004.1 GCA_018623655.1 Flavobacteriaceae bacterium | reverse complement strand
CGGGGTATTAATTACAGAAAGATCTCGCGCTGCCATCAAACTGAATTGTAGTGTTCTTGGAATAGGGGTTGCGGTTAGTGTGAGTACATCAATACTCGCTTTAAATGATTTGATTCGTTCTTTAACCGAAACCCCGAACTTTTGTTCTTCATCTACAATTAAGAGTCCTAAGTCTTTGAACTTTATTTTCTTATTGACAATTTGGTGGGTTCCGATGAGAATATCAATCTTACCTGCCTTTACGTCCTCTATTATTTCTTTTTTTTCTTTAGACGTTCTGAATCGGTTTAAAAAATCTACCCTTACCGGCAGGTCTTCTAAACGTTTAGAAAAAGTATTGGCATGCTGAAATGCTAGAATCGTAGTAGGAACGAGTACCGCTACTTGTTTGCCGTTATCTACGGCCTTGAAGGCAGCACGAATAGCTATCTCGGTTTTTCCGAAACCCACATCTCCACATACCAAGCGGTCCATAGGTCGATCGCGCTCCATATCGGCTTTTACCTCTTTGGTCGCTTTCTCTTGGTCTGGTGTATCCTCGTAAATGAAAGATGCTTCTAGTTCGTGCTGTAAATAGGAGTCAGGGCCAAACTGAAAACCTTTCTCTAAACGCCTTTTTGCATAGACTTCAATAAGGTCGAAGGCCACCTTTTTGACGTGTGACTTTGTTTTCTCCTTTATCTTTTGCCATGCTCCAGAGCCGAGTTTATACAACTTAGGTGGCGCCCCATCCTTACCATTATACTTAGCGATTTTATGAAGTGAATGAATACTTACATACAAGATATCTCGATCTCCATAAATCAGTTTTATAGCCTCTTGCATTTTACCTTCTACCTCGATTTTTTGAAGCCCACCGAAAGTTCCTATTCCGTGATCAATATGCGTAACATAGTCACCCACCTCTAGTTTATTGAGTTCTGCTAAACTGAGTTTTTGTTTCTTGGCTGCTGCCCCACGAACACTGAATTTGTGGTAACGCTCAAAGATTTCGTGATCAGAATAACAGCAGAGTTTTGCCTGATCATCTACAAAGCCACCCATGAGGGGCATGATCACCGGAGTATACGGAAGGTCTGTTTGATATTGTGCAAATATCTCTTTGAATCGATCTACTTGTGGAGTAGAACTGCAATGTAAATAACAGGCATAACCATCTTCTTTTTTTGCTTGAAGCTCTTTCCAAAGAATATCGAAGCGTTTATTAAATGCGGGTTGACCTTTTTGTTTAAAATCAATGCTGTTTTCTGATCGTTCTTTTTCTAATCGGACAAATGAGTGAGACTTTAGATCGGCCTCGAGCATATTTGAATTACTGAATAGTTCAGAAGGGCGGGAATGTTTTAACGAACTGTCCAATTTATCAAAATACTGTTCGGCTTTAGCGTATAGCTCATCCAGTTTCTTTTTAACAATCTCATACTCTTGAATGAAGACTGAGGTACTATCTGAATCGAAATATTCGAGAAATGAAATTCGCTCCCGGACAACCTCTGACCGATTCATATTAGGCACGATCGTTAGATGATTAACACTTTCTTTTGAGAGTTGTGTTTCAATATCGAAGGTTCGGATACTTTCTACCTCGTTCCCAAAAAACTCAATGCGATAGGGGAAATCATGAGCGAATGAGTAGACGTCTATTATCCCTCCACGAACTGAAAATTCTCCCGGATCAGTCACAAAATCGGTTCGTTCAAATCCAAACTCAAATAGACTTTCGTTGATGAAATCCAACCCTATTTTATCACCTATTTTGAGATCGATTCTTTGATTTATAAAATCTTTTTTAGTAATAATTTTCTCAAGTATTGCATCGGTATAGGTTACGATAACCTTTGGCTTACTGCTCTTTGAAAGTTGTTGAAGAACTTCGGATCGCAAAAGAACATTAGCATTATCGATTGCTTCAATTTCGTAAGGTCGACGATAAGAAGCGGGGTAAAAAAGGGCTTCATCTTTACCGAGGAAGCGCGCTAAGTCATTTTGAATATATGCTGCTGCCTCTTTATCCTCAACAATAACTAGCCAATTCTTCTGATTTTTTTGATGACCGCTTGAGATAAATACTGAAATCCCAGATTGGGTAAGGCCGGTTACTTTTATCTCTTGGCCAGTGTTTTCTAGACGTGTTAGAGCCTGCTCAAAAGAATTTGAGGAAGTAAATTTTTGAATGATTTGTTCAGAAATTGAACTCATAAAGGCGGTGCAAATATAGGTCTAAATGGCAATTAGACGTTCGCCAGTCAGTAATACAATTTGGTCTTGAGGTTTGGGGATGATAAGATGACTTCCTGTAAAAACCCCAAAGGCTGGGAGGGTAAGTTGAATCTCGGTTGCATGAAAGCATTTGAGTTTGATTTTGTCCCCGGCTTTTCCTTTTAGAAGATAGGCGGGATGTACGTGTCCACAAATGACAGGTACATTACTCGATTCCTCTACAGGATAATGCTGTAATCGAAATGTATCAAAAGTAATGTAGGGCTCTACCTCGATTCCGAAAGACGCATAGGTAGCGTCATCTAAAACCTCATGGTTTCCTTTAATTAAAGTAATGGGAACAGTCTGTTGCGCAACCCAAGATTTGAAGTGTACAAATTCGTTGTTGAAAGAAGCGTGAAATAGATCTCCAAGAAAAACTAATTGTGCAGGATTAAAGTAGCTTATAATTTGATCTAGCTTTTCAAAATTTTCTAACGCGGCATCATTGGGTATGGGCATTCCATGTTTCCTGAAATGGGTAATTTTTCCCAGGTGAACATCGCTGATTATTAGCAGTTCTTCCTTGGGCCAAAATATTGCTCCAGTCGGATGTAATTCAAAGGATTGATCAGCAAATGTTAAGATCATAATTGTTGTATCATTTTTTGAATTCGCTTTTCAAGATCTTCATTTGATAGTCTCGCTCGTAATCGGTCGGTAATAATCGGAAATGAAAACGGCGTTGGCTTCTCACATCTAGCGATGTAGGTGTTTTTACGATTGATGTTTTCAAGTACTCTTTTTAAACGGTCAAATTCGAGTTGGTGCTCAAAGACTTCTCTCTCGGCTTGAAGCATCAAAAGATTTTCAGGTTCATAGCTCTTGAATACTTCATAAACGAGTTGACTTGAGCTTTGGAGGTGCTTGGTTTTAATGGGCTTTCCTGGATATCCGTTAAATACCAGTCCGCTAATTACAGCGATATCTCTAAAGCTACGACGAGAGAGCTCACTAAGATTAATACTAGCCTTTAGATCAATCATCAAGTCTCGTGTAGACCACAATTCTTGTATAGCTATTTCTTCAATGTCAATGAGCTGGTCAGAGAGTAACTCAAATCCGTAATCGTTATAGGCGAGAGAACAGCTGATTGGATTTAAAAGACTTAGTCGATAGGCTAATAAATTAGCTAGGGCTTCATTTATAAATCGTCCTTCAAAGGTGTAGAAGAGGTGATGAAAGCCTTCTTTTGTTTTAAATGTTTCGGCTAAAAAAGTATCCTGGTCTGGGATGATACTTTCCTTTTTTTGCGCATCGAAAACGGCTTTTAGACCTTTTATCTCTTTGGCTAACCCATTACTATTTCTATCGAGCATGGTGAGCGCTGTTTGCAAATACATAGACATTTCAGAGCTAAATGAGAGTCTTCCGCCCATCCAAGCGGGAACTTTACTCGATTTAGTCTTGCTTATTCGCACTTGAACCTTCATTTCGCGAACTCGAATAAACTCTAAAACACGACCTGCAAATGTAAAGTGATCACCGGGCTTTAGTTGTGAGACGAACCACTCCTCTAGAGTGCCGATGAAACCGCAGCTAATAAAGTGTACTGCCAGGGTAGCATCTGAGACGATAGTGCCTATCTGAAATCGGTGGCGCATAGCGATCGAACGCTTTGTGACTGTGTACCTACCATCCTCTTCAATAGTCACTCTCTGGTACTCATCATAATTTTCTAAACACTCTCCACCTGTAGTAATAAACCGAAGAATCCAGTTCCATCCCTCTTCTGAAAGGGTTTGAAAACAAAAGGTAGTTCGAACCTCAGAAAGTATTTTATGAGGGTAAAATCCATCAGAAACGGCAAGGGTAGTTAAATATTGAATGAGTAAATCATAGGCATTGAGATAGGGTGCGCTTGCTTCGATCTGTCTTTCTTGAACGGCAATTTTAAGCGCAGCCGATTCTATAATTTCCATAGCATGAGTTGGTAGAAAGTATAACTTACTTTGAGCGCCAGGTTGGTGTCCGCTCCGGCCTGCCCGTTGCATCAGCCTTGCGATACTTTTAGGTCCACCAACTTGAATTACCGTTTCAACCGGAGTGAAGTCTACCCCTAAGTCGAGACTCGAGGTACATACTACGACTTTTAGATGCTCACTTCTAAGTGCATTCTCTACCCAAAGTCGCGTATTTTTCTCAATTGAGCTATGATGCATAGCCATTTGACCAGCTAAATCGGGGTAGTGGGAAAGTAACGCTTGAAACCAAATTTCACATTGACTGCGGGTATTGGTAAAAATGAGAATACTTTTGCTTTTTTCTAGCAGTGGACCAATTTGATCAATCAGATGAAGTCCTAAATGTCCGCGCCAAGGGAATCGATCTGCTTTCTCTGCGATTAGAGATTCTATTAAGATCTCTTTGGTTAGCTCTGATTGAATAATAGTCCATCCATCCGGCACCTTATGATCTTCAATGACGGCTCCTTTTAAAACGGATAGTGCAAGAATGGGGTCTCCTAGGGTAGCACTTATTCCCCAGAGTTGAAGCTTTGGATTTATTCCTCGAAGTCGAGATAATCCCAATTCTAAAAGTGCTCCACGTTTACTAGCATATAAATCATGCCACTCGTCAATCACAACACTTCTTAGATATTTAAACCTCGCCTCATAACCCTTAGAGGCAAGAAGTAATTGAAGACTTTCAGGTGTAGTGATTAACAGTTGAGGAAGTGATTTACGCTGCTTGCTTCTTTCTTTGGTTGAGGTATCTCCATTGCGCAATCCTATTTCTAGGTGGAGCTGCATTTCCTCAGAAGCTCTTTCTAGGGCCTCATATATTTCTTGAGACAAGGCTCTCAAAGGGGTAATCCACAAGGCTTGTAAACCCTTTTTCTTTTGATCTATAGATTGTAGAATGGGGGCTCCGAGCGCCAGTGTTTTGCCCGAACCTGTGGGGGCCATTAAAAGCCCAGAATTACCTTCAAGATAGGCTTTCCAGCAATCCTTTTGAAATGGAAAGGGACTCCATTTCTTCGATTCGAACCAAGAAATAATATTTTCGGTAGCCCCTTTCATTTTTAGCGCACCAAATTTTTAAGGTCTTCTATCTGATTAGCCTCTTCAATTTTTTTATCCTTTCTCCATCGCACAATTCTAGGGAATCTAGTTGCGTAACCGCTTTTGTGCCTTGACGATGGGGCGACTCCTTCAAAGGCTATTTCGAAAACGAGTTCAGGTTTAACGGCTCTAACGGGTCCGAATTTTTCAAGAGCATTAGATCGAATCCACCGATTAATTTCTTTGAACTCCTGGTCAGTGAGTCCAGAATAGGCTTTTGCAAAGGTCACAAGCTGTGCTTCAGTATCTTTAGGATCTTTATCCCACAGGGCAAAGGTGAAATCGGTGTAAAGGCTACTTCTACGACCATGACCTCGCATTACATAGGTTAGTACTGCGTCGCAATTTAGAGGGTCATTTTTGTATTTGAACCAATCACCCTTTTTGCGTCCGACTCCATAGGTGCTGTCTATGCGTTTTAGCATGAGGCCCTCGCTTTTTACTTCTTGAGAACGTAGTCTTTCTTTTTCAACTTCTTGCCAGGTATTCAAAACTTCAAATTTTGATAATTGTAAGGGGTCAGAAAATTCTAGGTTTTCTAAATATTTTCTTCGCTCGAAATACGTTTGTTCTCTAAGATCTTTGCCTTGAAGCTCTAAGAGGTCGTAGGCTCGAAAAACTACTGGGGCCTCATGTAATAACGACTTTGTAATGCGTTTTCGATTAAGTCTTTTTTGAAGGATGCCGAAGTGATCTGGTAATCCGTCCTTAATAGGAATGATTTCCCCGTCTAAAACTACATCATCTTTTAGTTGGTCTTTTATACGATGTAATTCGGGGAATTGTTCAGTAATGAGTTCTTCTCCTCTTGACCAAATGGCAAAAGTTTCATTTCTTTTGATGAGTTGGGCCCGAATGCCATCCCATTTGTGTTCAACACTCCACTGGGAAACATTCCCTAAGTCTTCAAGAGAATTTTCAATCGGATAGGCTAGAAAGAAAGGATAAGGTCTTGATCGATTAGCTTCTTGGTCGTTATTAAATAACAGTTCCTTAAGTGTTACTTCTCTTGGGTCCCACTTGCCCATAAGTCGATACGCAATTTCATCCGATGGAATATCAAACGCTTTTTCAAGAGCTTTGGTCATGAGTTTTTGACTGATTCCAATTCGAAATCCTCCGGTAAGTAGTTTGGTAAAAGTGAAACTTCCGAAATAATCTAATTCTGTCCATTTGGTAATGATATATTCTTTTTTCTGCTCTTCTGAACGTTCTCTCAGCGCGATCAAATCTTCGATAATCGAACTGAGGGATTCCTTCTTTGGTTTCAATGATTGTTCTTTATGACAAGTAAGTAAAGCGATAGTTTCTGCCAAATCGCCAACGATGTGATAACTGTCTTCGAAGAGCCAGGAATCGACTTCAGCGAGTTCTGCCGCCCATGATCTTAGGAGCGTTGTTGAGACTGGTCTTTTCGGCCTTCTGTGTGACCAGATAGCAATGGCCCATACGATGTCTTTTTGAGTTGCGGTTTTGAAGTAATCACTCAGCACCTTCACTTTATCACCTGTTTTGGTGAGTCGATCTAATTGCTGTATTAGCAGAGAGAAGTTTTTCATTACACCATTGAATCTTTGCTTTCCTCTATTTCTTCCTCCTCAAATTCAACGTACTCAGTTCGCGCATTAAATCCGATTTCTCTCAGATATTTTGAATAGATATCGGTAAATCCATGGGTGCAGATTACCTTATCGGCTTCACTGTATTTTATACACGTATTTAAGGCATCAAAGTCGCAGTGGTCTGAGATTACAAAGCCTCTGTCGACATTTCTTCTTCTTCGATTTCCTCGTGTGGCCATCCATCCGCTAGCACTAGCCGTTTTAAGTTCACCCCATTTCTTTAGGTATTTTGCCTCTCTACCAGATGGAGGTAGAATAAGCATTGCTCCAGGGTAGTCAATAGGATTTTTATCCGCGCTTAATGTTTCCACATGCCCGAATGAAGCGATGGATGATAATGATTCGTTAACTGCTGCAATGACAGGATGTACTAAAATAGGACCATGATCAGCCTTAAGATTGTGCAATAGTCGTTGGGCTTTTCCTAAGCTGTAGGCATAAATAACGCTTGTAAAAGCATGCTGTCTATTAAAACTCCACCAACTCTCGATTTCTGCAAAGACCTCTTGTTGAGGTTTCCATCGAAAAATGGGCAAGCCGAAGGTGCATTCGGTAATAAGTGTATGGCAACGCTGCATTTCAAGGGGGGTGCTAATGCCATCGTCCTCTAGTTTGTAATCTCCAGTGAAAAGAGCGACCTCACCTTTGTGCGTCACCTTAATAAGAGAAGACCCAATAATATGACCCGCAGGATATAGTGTGAATTGAATGCCATTCACGCTGAAGGGCTCATTCCATGAAACACCTTGTACATTTACAGCTCCTAAACGGTGTTTCATTACAGGAACACTATGATGGTGGGCTATATATTTTTTATTTCCATAGCGGCTGTGATCTGCGTGAGCATGGGATATAATCGCCTTGTCCACTGGTCGCCACGGATCGAGGTAAACGTCTGCAGCTGCACAGTAGATTCCTTTGGATGTAAAACTGAGAAGGTCTGTTTTCATAGCAATTATGACCTCTTTCAACTACCTAAACTACAACAATTTTGATGGCTTTTGTGAGAGTAGCTATGGTATTTGTGGTAGCACGACATTTCAAATACCTTTGACCCACCAAAACGTAATGATCATGGGCTTTATAATTAGAGATGCAGTTCGTTCGGATGCATCGGATATTCACCGCTTAATTAAGGAATTAGCCATTTTTGAAGAAGCTGAAAATGAAATGGTATTGTCTTTAGAAGAAGTTGAGAACGATGGATTCGGTGACAAGCCTTTGTATCATTGTTTTGTTGCTATTGATTCAGATAGTCAGAAGGTTGTAGGAATCGCTCTTACCTATCTCAGATACTCAACTTGGAAAGGCAAGTCGTTGCACCTTGAAGATCTTATCGTCGAGATTGAGCATAGAGGTAAAGGAATCGGATCAGCCTTATTAGATCACGTTATATTGCACGGAAAATCAATGAAAGTGCGAAGAATCGCATGGGAAGTATTAGACTGGAATAAAAATGCGATCGCTCTTTATGAAAGTAAAGGAGCCAAAGTATTGAAAAATTGGTATGTAGTTCAACTCGAGAACAATGAGTAAGAGAGTATTTAAATTTGGTGGAGCTTCGGTTAAAGACGCTCAAAGTATCGCAAATGTAGCCCATGCCCTTAAATCAGAAGGTCATAAGGATGTGTGTATGGTAGTTTCAGCCATGGGTAAGACCACGAATGCTATGGAAGTGGTGGTAGCCGATTATTTAAAGGCCAAGAACGAACGAAGAGACGTTGTTGAGGTGATTAACCAATCGATTGCTCCAGTGGTTGATTTTCACCGTTCAATAATTGACGAATTATTTGGAGACCGTGCAGATCAAGTGCGCTCAGATATTGAAAGAATGTTTGACGAGATTGTTGGGTTTATTACCTGGAATAAGTCACTCAATAAATCGTTTATTTATGATCAAATTGTAGGGTACGGAGAGCTATTATCTACAAGGATTTTGAGTGCCTATCTCGCTGAGGTGGGTATAGATAATACCTGGCATGACATACGTACCCTTATAAAAACAGACGATTCGTACAGAGACGCCGCGGTAAATTGGGAAGCTACAGCCGATAAAGTTTCTGTACTAAAAGATTCGAAACAACTCATTGTTACCCAGGGATTTTTAGGAAGTGATGCGAACAACTTTACCACTACCCTGGGTAGAGAGGGTTCTGACTATACCGCAGCTATTTTGGCGTATGCTCTTGACGCTTCTTCAGTAAGTATTTGGAAAGACGTGCCAGGGGTTTTGAATGCCGATCCGAGATACTTTGCAAAAACACAATTATTGCATCAAATTTCATACAGAGAAGCGATTGAACTTGCCTTTTATGGAGCATCTGTAATTCACCCTAAAACACTTCAACCTCTTCAAAGAAAGTCGATACCACTTCATGTAAGGTCTTTTGTTGATTTAAAGGCCAAAGGAACAACAGTTACAGGCGGAGCAGCTCTTGTACCACAAGTGCCGTGTTATATTGTTAAGAAAAACCAAGTTTTATTAGAATTGGCAACACAGGACTTCTCATTCATGGTTGAGAAGCATTTTAGCACACTCTTTAATCTGTTTGCTAAGTATCGTTTGAAGGTAGATCTCATTCAAAATTCTGCAATTAGCTTTAAGGTATGTCTCGATAATCGTTTTGAAGGAATTGATGGGCTTATACCAGAATTGGAACAAGAGTTCAAAGTAAATTGTCACCGAGGCGTATCCTTATATACAATTCGACATTTCGATGATGAGTCAATAAATGTGATACCTAAAAGTGAAGGGATTTTGGTAGAACAACGGGCGGATCAAACACTGCAAGTAGTCACTTTTTCTAAACAAAAGAGCTGAAGGTCAACTGTATATCATCGTTAAATGATACCAAACAAACCCAATTAGATGTTGACCTTCGAAGTGCTCTTTTGAAATTCCTAGTTAAACTAAACCCAATAAATTTAACTAGGTTAAATTTTGATTAACAAATGTAGTTATATATTCTTTTATTTGCTCCCTTGTTTTTAAAAAAGCTGCGTGTTTTTCTTCGCTATTTCCCTCAACCTTAGAGGGATCGAAAAAATTATGATGGTATCTTTTGGCGTTTGGTGCAGGTAGGTAAGGACAATTCTCTTTTGCATGATCGCAAACGGTAAGGATAAAATCCCACTGAATATCTTGGTATTCATCTATGTGATTTGAAGTATGAAATGAAATATCAATACCTGCTTCTTTCATTATGGAAACTGCGCCTAAGTTCAGTCCATGAGTTTCAATCCCTGCACTGTAAATATTGGCGTACTCTGAAGCTAGCGCATTTAGAAATCCATGCGCCATTTGGCTTCTACATGAATTTCCGGTACATAAGACAAGTATATTCTTTTTCATAGTCCTCAATTAATGATTTAGTAAATAAAGAGAAGAAATCTTATCTAAAACTACCTTGGCTAAGAGATGATAACTTTCAATACTCCATCCAGCCACATGAGGAGTCATAATTACGTTTTCTGCTCGAATTAGATAGGAGAATGCTTCTGGTTTTTTTGAATCTTCAAACAGATTAGTGAATGATTTACTTTCGTACTCTAAAACATCTAATCCTGCCCCTTTAATTTTTCCTTCTTGAAGTGCATTAACCAAATCATCTGTTTTAACTGCGCTTCCTCTACCCGTGTTTAAAAGCCAAAAGGGTTTATTCATAGCCTTTATAAATTCTGAATCAATAAGGTGTATTGTCTCGGGTGTTTGAGGGAGGTGGAGGCTCAACACATCTGTTTTTTCTCGTAGCTCTTCGATAGTTACCTGTCTTGCGTTTTTATCTCCAACCGACGGTTTTAGATCGAAACATAAGGTCTCAACATCAAATCCTCTAAGTTTTTTTGCGAACTGCTTTCCCATGTTTCCATATCCAATAATACCAACGATTTTTCCATCGAGTTCAATACCTCGATTTTCTTCTCTTCTCCAAAGTCCTGAACGCACTTCTTTGTCGGCTGTGTTTATTTTATTGAAGAGGGATAGCAGTAATCCGAGGGCGTGCTCAGCCACTGCGTTACGATTGCCTTCGGGAGCGGCCGCTAGAAAAATTCCAAGCTTTTGAGCAGTTTCAAGATCGATATTTTCTAATCCGGCACCGATTCTTCCGATGAATTTAAGATTTATGGCTCTAGTTAAAAGCTTGTGATCGATAGGAATTCTAGATCGAATGATTAGTCCTTCATAATCATCAATTTTTTTTAAGACTTCCTCGTAGGTGCTAGTGTAATCGTGCTCGTTTTGAAAACCGAAGCGCTCAAGCCCTTCATGAATTACTGGGTGATTCCTGTCAAGGTGTAAAACTTTTCGACTCATATTCCCAAGATGATCTTTGCCATCCAGAAATAGATTAAAATACCGAAGATATCGTTGCTTGTAGTGATAAACGGGCCAGTAGCGACAGCTGGATCAATTCCCCTTTTGTTCAAGAAAAGAGGTATGAAAGTACCAATTAGTCCTGCCATAATAATAACTACAATAAGCGAAAGTGAAATGGCCAATGCAGATAATAGGTGGCCTTTCCACAGCCATGTGCTGGTAAAAAGTAAAACGGCCAAAATGATACCATTGAATAATGCGAGGAGCATTTCTTTGGATAAGCGCGATGCAATACTTCCTTTGATATCATCATTGGCGATACCTTGAACGATAATCGCACTTGATTGAACTCCTACATTACCGGCCATTGCGGCAATTAATGGAGTAAAAAAGAATAAAATGGCATGTTCATTGATAATATCTTCAAAGCCTCCCATGATCATAGCAGCACCTAGTCCTCCTATCAAGCCAACTACAAGCCAAGGAAGACGTGCGCGGGTTAGATCTAAAATACTGTCATCAGCTTCAACATCTTGGGTAATACCCGCCATTTGCTGATAATCCTTGTCAGCTTCTTCTCTGATAACGTCAACGATGTCGTCAATAGTAATCCTTCCGACCAAACGATTCATTTCATCAACTACAGGGATTGCCTCTAAGTCGTATTTAGCCATGATTTTAGCAACTTCTTCTGACTTCTCGTGTACTCCCACATAATCTACTTTCGGAATGTAAACATCCTTGATATGGGCGTCATTAGGGCTAGTTAAAAGGTCTTTTAATGAAAGTCTTCCTTTTAACAAGTTATTATCGTCAACAACGTAAATCGAATGCACACGAGTGACGTATTCGGCCTGCGCTCTCATTTCTCGAACACAGGTAGTAATATTCCAATTCTCATTGACCTGAATGAGTTCCTTCGCCATAAGACCCCCAGCGGTATCTTCGCTGTAGCGCATGAGTTCTAAAATCTCGGCAGCATGTTCTCTATCTTCAATTTCAGAAATAACCTCCTTGGCTAAATCTTCAGAAAGTTCAGTGATAATATCTACTGCGTCATCGGTATCAACTTCAGAAAGCTCAGTAGCGATTTCTACTGCACTTAATTCGGATAAAATCTCTTCTCTTAAATCTTCATCAAGTTCTGTAAGTACATCTCCCGTGCGTTCAGAATCTAATAAACGAATCAGATAGATTGCTTCAGGAGTTTCTAGTTCATTGATAATTTCTGCAACATCTGCGTAGTGTAGCTCCTCGAATAGAGCAAGTAACTCATTCTCATTCGTTGTTTCAATAAACAATCGAACCTTTACTAAAAACTCTTCAGTAAGTTTAAAGGGTTGCATTTTCAATGAGTTGAGTTAAACGAATAAATTCAGATACACTGAGCCGCTCTGGCCTTAGGTCAAATATAGTGTCTTCTGTGACATTTGTAGGAAGTTCGAACGTCTTTAATGAATTTCTCAGTGTTTTACGCCTTTGATTAAAAGCGGTTTTTACGACTCTGAAAAAAAGTGGAACGGAGCAATTGATATTCTGATTCTCTTTTCTTCTGAGTATGATTACTCCTGACTGAACCTTAGGTGGCGGATCGAAAACTTGCGGATGTACCGTAAAAGCATATGAGGCGTCATAAAAGGCTTGAACTAGAACACTGAGTATACCGTAAGCCTTCGTTCCTGGTTTTTCACAGATTCGCTGTGCGACTTCTTTCTGAAACATACCGGTAAATTCAGGTATACGATCTTTGTACTCCAGTAGCTTGAAGACGATTTGAGTAGAAATATTATATGGAAAATTTCCTGTGATTGCGAATGGTTTCCCTTTAAAGAATTTAGAGAGATCCTTTTTTAAAAAATCCCCTTCAGTAATCGTTATCGCTTTAGGCTTATGCTCCTCAATAAAGGTAGATCTGAGATATTCAATCGATTCTTTATCGAGATCAATCACTTCTAGCGTGATAGGTTTAGTTATTAAAAACTGGGTAAGAACGCCAGTTCCTGGCCCTATTTCTAAAACATTCTCGTATCCATTTAGGCTTAAAGTATCTGCGATTTTAGAAGCAATTTGCCAATCTTTTAAAAAATGTTGTCCAAGATGCTTTTTAGCCCGAACGGGTTCAGAGGATTTATGACCAACTTTCATTCACCTTCTTTGATATGAGCTTGTCCAATCAGTTCCAATTCGGTGGCGAAGGACAATGCCTGTGTGCCAAATTTGTTTTGTGCTTCTAACTCTAGTCGTGGAGCGTCTTCAGCTAAAAACGATTTTAGTGTCGTCTTATTTGGTGTAGTATATTGAACACTGTAGCTTTTTCCTTCATTGTGCTCCTCCTGAACCACTTTAGTAAAGGTAGCTGAACGAAATTTACCTGTAGCGAACATTAGAGGTATGTAAGTTTGTCTCATCCACTCGACCCATTCTGATTCGATTTGAGATTCTACATGAGTAGTGATATTGTAGATGAGCATAAAACCTAGTCTATTTTACTAAAGTGAGTGTAAGCCTGAAGCGCTATTGGGATATGTATGCCGTCTTCCTGCTGGTGGTTCTCTAAAAGAGCCGCTAATACCCTTGGCAGCGCCAGCGCACTCCCATTCAAGGTGTGTGCCAAAGTCTTTTTTCCGTCTTTTGATTTATATCTGAGCTTTAAACGATTTGATTGAAAGGTCTCAAAGTTTGAAACCGAACTGATTTCTAACCATCTGTTTTGAGCGGCTGAATAAACCTCAAAATCATAGGTGAGGGCTGAGGTGAATCCCATATCACCTGCACATAATTTCAAAATACGGTAGGGGAGGTCAAGTGCCTCTAAAATTGTTTTTACATGTTCGACCATTTGATCAAGAGCTTGGTAGGAATTCTCAGGCTTTTCTACACGTACAATCTCAACTTTATCGAATTGATGCAATCGGTTTAGACCACGAACATCGGCTCCATAACTACCAGCTTCTCTTCTAAAACATGGAGTATAGGCTGTCATCGCGATAGGTAGCTTTTCTTCTTTGAGTAACGAATCTCTCAAAATATTGGTTACGGGTACCTCAGCTGTTGGTATCAGGTAAAGATCGTCTCCAGTTACGTGATACATTTGCCCTTCTTTGTCGGGTAACTGGCCAGTACCATATCCTGAGGCTTCGTTAATTAGATGTGGTGGTTGTACCTCGGCATAACCTGCTGCGATGTTTTGATCAAGGAAGAAATTAATGAGTGCCCGTTGTAAACGAGCTCCCTTTCCTTTGTATACAGGGAAGCCAGCACCTGAAATCTTGACTCCTAGCTCAAAATCAATCAAATCGTATTCGCTGGCTAATTCCCAATGAGGTTTAGCACCCTTATGAAGAGAAGGAATTTCACCTTTGCTAAATACAACCTCATTCTCTTCTGGAGTTTTTCCTTCTGGAACGATTTCATTTGGCGTATTTGGTACTTGATAGAGAAGACTTTCAAGTTCATTAGCTACCTCATGTAGTCTTTCACTAAGTTCCTTACTCTTTTCTTTAAGTTCACCACTCTTTACTTTGAGTGGTTCTGCTTCGCTCGCTTTCCCACTTTTAAAAAGCTTTCCAATGTTTTCAGATAATTGATTAGATTCGGCTAATACCTGGTCTAACTCGGTTTGAGTTTCTCTTCTCGAGGCATCAAGGTCTAAAATCTTAGGTATAATTTCTTCTGACTTAAAACCGCGTTTATTTAAAGCCTGAATGACTTTATCTGTATTTTCTCGAATCGCCTGTATCTGTAGCATGGAAAATTAAGTTTGCTGCAAAAGTAGAAAAGTCTAAGTAAGCATTGCGTGTTTAAAGAAGCTAATCGCGCTTGACTTGTCTAATTCTAATTGATTTTTTAATGCCTCTAGGTTGCCAAACTTCTGTTCACTTCTAATTCTTTTATGGAAGTTAATTGTAAGAGTTTCGCCGTATAATTCTTGTTCGAACTCTAAGAAATGTACCTCGAGATGAAGCCCTTTTCCTCCAACGGTTGGGTTTCTTCCGATATTCATAATTCCTCTAAGGAGCTTGCCTTGGTGTTTTGCGCTAACGATATAGGCACCCTCAGCAGGTATTAATTTAGTCGGATGAATCTCATGAAGATTCGCTGTTGGAAATCCGATTTCTTTACCTAACCCTCTTCCTTTAGTAACAACTCCTTCAATTTGATAGCAATACCCTAAGTATTGATTGGCTTTCTCTACCGATCCCTCTGTCAAAGCAGTTCTTATTTTTGTTGAGCTTACCGCTACATCATCGATGTCTTGGGGGCCAATTTCTTCTACTTCAAAATCGAAGAGTTGAGAGAAATACCGAAGTTCATTGATGTCGGCTTCTCGATTTCTTCCAAACCGATGGTCGTAGCCCACAACGATCTTTTTGATATGAAGCTTCTCAACGAGAATTCGTTCTACATATTCTCTTGCTGTAAGTCGAGAAAATTCTCTACTAAATGGATGAATCACTAGAGTGTCAAGTCCCAACGACTCTAATCTTTTCCCCTTTTCCTCTAGGGTCGTTAGTAGTTTAATCGACAAATCCCTTTGAAGTACCGCTCTTGGATGTGGAAAGAAGGTAAGAAGACATGACTTATAATTTTTAGAGTGGGCATCAGCCACCAATCTTTGTATAATCTCAGTATGTCCTATGTGTACACCATCAAAGGTTCCTATCGTTAAAACGGTAGGAGTATTGTCATGGTAATTATCCACCTTATCAATGACTTTCATTCGCTCGCTTTCAGAGAAATTTAAGTGTTATTAAAGGTATTCATAGTTCTTGAAAGTCCTGTAAAAACAAAGCTTTCAATCGCTTTAGCTGACTGTTCTAGTCTTTCTTGAAGCTTCGATTGTTCTTCAGTTGACCAACCACCCAAAACAAAGTCTACTTGTCTTCCTTGTTCAAAGGCATTTCCAATTCCAAATCTAAATCTAGGATAATTGGGAGTGCTCAATCTAGATTGTATGTCTTTTAAACCATTATGCCCTCCATCAGATCCCTTAGATTTGATTCTAAGCGTTCCGAAAGGGAGATTTAAATCATCGGTTACAATAAGCAGTTCATCTAAGCCTATCTTTTCTTGCTGCATATGATAGGCGACAGCTTTTCCACTTAAATTCATGTAGGTGTTTGGCTTAAGTAAAAAGCAAGTTCTCCCCTTGTAACTGGCCTTAGCCATTTTACCGTGTTTGACCTCTTCGAAATTTGCTTCGAGTCGTTTTGCAACTTCATCGATAACCTCAAAGCCAATATTGTGGCGAGTGCCCTCATATTTAGCTCCAACATTACCTAAGCCTACAATTAAAAACTTTTTCATTTACTTCTAAGGTCAGGTACAAAATTAGAATAAAAAAAGCCCGCCGCTAGCATTCACTGGCGACGGGTATTTATCGAATAGTAAAAATTCAATTTATTCTGTAGCAGGAGCTTCTGCATCACCACCTTCTGCGCCTTCACCACCTTCTGCGCCTTCAGCACCTTCTTCTTCAGTTTCTTCTTCTTCATCAACTGCGTTACGAGAAGTTTTAACCTGGACAATGGTTGTGTTGTCAGGGTGTAAGAAAGTGAAATCATTAGAAAGAACGTCTGCAACTGAAATATTACCTCCAATTCGGAGTTTAGAAATATCTACATTGATTACATCAGGAAGGTCAGCTGGTAAAGCCTTCACAGTAAGCTTACGCTTTCTGAACATTAGACGACCACCGTTCATAACTCCAGGAGCGCTTCCATGGAGTTTAACAGGAATTCGCATGGTAACTGGTTTATCTTCAAATAATTGATAAAAATCAATGTGAAGGATTCGGTCAGTTACAGGGTGAAATTGAATGTCTTGCATTACTGCTTCATATTTTTCACCATCCCCTAGTTCAATCACCACAGTATGCGCGTTTGCCGTATACACGAGGTTTTTGAAGCTTTTTTCTTCTGCTGAAAAGTGGATAGGGGCTTCTCCTCCGTATAATACGCAAGGAACCAATTCAGCATTACGTAAGGCCTTAGTAGCAACTTTGCCTACGCTTTCTCTTTTTGATCCGTTAATAGTAATTGATTGCATTATATAAAAAATTAAAGTACAAACTTAGATGAAATTGAGGTGTTGGTGTGTACGCGATGCATTACATCTGCGAACAATTCTGCACAACTCAATACTTTTATTTTAGAGCTTGGATGATCTTTCGAAATCGAATCGGTAATAATTAATTCAGTGAGCTTCGAATTCTCGATTCTTTCATATGCATCACCTGATAAAAGCCCATGAGTAGTAATCGCTCGAACACTTAAGGCTCCTCTTTCAACCATGAGATCTGCCGCTTTTGTTAAAGTACCTGCAGTATCTACCATATCATCGACTAAGACGACATTTTTCCCTTTGACTTCGCCGATGAGTTCCATGTGAGTGACTACATTTGCTTTTTCTCTCTGCTTGTAACAAATCACTACATCAGATTCAAGAGCTTTAGAATACGTATATGCTCTTTTTGATCCACCCATATCTGGTGAAGCCATACAAAGATTTGGGAGATTTAGTTTTCGTAGGTAGGGCATGAAAATAGTAGAGGCGAACAAGTGATCTACTGGCTTTTCGAAGAATCCTTGAATCTGATCTGCGTGAAGATCCATAGTAATGATTCTAGTAGCGCCAGCAGTCTCAAGCATTTTAGCGACTAATTTTGCAGCAATGGGTACACGTGGCTTATCTTTTCGATCTTGACGCGCCCAACCATAATAAGGCAGTACGGCTGTGATATGTCTAGCTGAAGCACGTTTCGCGGCATCTAGCATGAGCAGCATCTCCATTAAATTATCAGAGCTGGGATTGGTAGACCCAATGATAAAGATACGAGTACCACGGATTGATTCTTCAAAGCTAGGCTGATATTCACCATCTGAATAGCGAGAGAAATTTACCTTTCCCAAAGGTTGACCAAAGGCTTTTGCGATTTGCTCAGCTAAGGGGATGCTTTGGGTACAAGCAAAGATTTTCGGTGTTAATTCAGTGACAGCCATCTAAATGCCTTTATTCAAAAGGATTGCAAATGTAATTAAATTATTCAGCTGTCTCCTAACCTTAGGTGAAAAATCAACATACTAAAGTGAATTTATTTCTTAGCTTTGCTCGGCATTTTGCCTTGGTGGCGGAATTGGTAGACGCGCTGGATTCAAAATCCAGTTTCTTCGGAAGTGTGGGTTCGATCCCCACCCAAGGTACTTAATAGGTGATTTAAGGCAGTCATTATGGCTGCCTTTCTCATATTTCAAGAATCTATCCTAGACCAAGTTTGATCGGCATCAAGTCGGTAACTACCTTCAAAATCAAAGCGACATTCTTCAGGAGATAGAATGGATAAAAATAACCCGCGTTTTGGGTTATGGTAGAGATGATATGTTTTTCCAACTACAGGTTCAAATTTGAAAGAAGCCTGATATACTTTTTGGTTGTCTTCAAGTTCTTTCATCATTTTTTGATAGGCTGTTTTGAGTTCGTCAATTCTTGCTTGAAATCTCGCATTGACACTGTGCGCCCCTTTCTGTTTCCAACCAGTAAGATCAGTAGGCTCGATTATAGGAGCAGAAACTGAAGTAGAATACGGCTTCAGAAAGGCATCGAACTGCTCAGTCTCTTCATTGAAAACAACAGAATCGGGTTTATTTTTATTATTCAAAATGACGCGTGATTTTCTTTGACAAAGGATCGGTAGTTGAATAATAATAGTCAATCAATTTACGATCTGGGCCAACGAGGTATTTTTGAAAATTCCACTTTACAGAACTGCTTTTAATTCCGTTCTCAGTTGCTTCTGTAAGCCATCTGTAGATCGGATGTTGATTTATTCCTTTAACCGAAATTTTTTCAGTTAGTGTGAATGAAACGCCGAAATTTAATTCGCAGAATGACGCGATTTCACCTGCACTTCCAGGTTCTTGAGCTCCAAATTGATTACAGGGAAGACCAATAATCTCTAATTTAACTTTATAAGTATCGTATAACTTTTGAAGACTTTTATATTGAGGTGTGAAGCCACAAGCTGATGCAACGTTTACAAAAAGTAAATATTTGTTGTCGAATGTACTCCAATCGAACTTACTCCCTTGTAAGGTTTGTATCTCAAACTGGGGCATTTCTGTAGCATAGGACATTCCCCGGTCTACTTTTTTAATCACATTATTCAACGATTCTATAAGTTTCATGAATTGTAAATATAGCGATGTAACTCAGCTAATTTTTCGGACTTTTTAAATTCGCCTCCGTAGAACGAAGTAACGGTAGCAGAGGTGTCGTCTTTTACCCCTCTAGATGAAACACATAAATGTTTGGCATCGATAATTACTGCAACGTCCTCGGTAGCTAACAATTCTTGTAAATCGGTACCAATCTGATTGGTAAGTCTTTCTTGAACTTGTGGACGCTTGGCGTAGTGCTGTACGATTCGGTTTAGTTTTGATAAACCGATAACTTGTCCTGAAGAAATATAAGCTACATGAGCTTTACCGATAATTGGAACAAAGTGATGCTCGCAGTTGGAATAGAAGGTGATATCCTTTTCAACAAGCATTTGGCCGTATTCGTATTTGTTTTCGAATAAGGCAATACTTGGCTTGTTTTTAGGATTTAATCCTGAAAAGATTTCATCGATATACATTTTAGCTACTCTTTTCGGAGTGCCTTTGAGGGAATCGTCGGTTAGATCTAATCCCATGACGTGCATGATTTGTTCAAAAAGGTAGGCGATTTTCTCTTTCTTCTGCTGATCAGTTAGCGCGAAAGCATCGTCACGCAAAGGAGTTTGTAAACCGGTGTAAAGGTGTTCATCTCCAATTTCTTCAAAATTGAATTCTGATAAGCTTCTACTAACATTTGGGGTACTTAAGGAATCTGTTTTCATAACGATAACGACGCCAATTGGTTATGGTGCGTCGTAACTCAAAGATACAAATTGTTTAATCATTTCATAAAAAGAATAAACAAAATATAAATAATAATCTCCTAGTGCGGAAGTTTTGGTTTAAGGATCCCGTACACGAAAGTGCCTAAGACTGCAAAAACAAGAACTAAAATAATCGGAAGAAACCCAGCGCCAACAAGCGTAAAAATCGGACCCGGACAAGCCCCAGCAAGTCCCCAGCCTAAACCGAATACTATACCCCCAAACAAATAGTTTTTCCACCCTTTTGCCTTTGGTGGAATAATAATTTCCTCTCCAGAAAAGGATCTAAGTTTTAGACCTTTAACGAGCTGTATTCCGATAACTCCAGTGGCAAGTGCAGAACCTATGATACCGTACATGTGAAATGAATCAAATTGGAACATTTCAAAAATTCTAAACCAGGAAGCCGCTTCTGATTTGAACATGATAATTCCAAATACGGTACCTGTGATTAAATATTTTAGTGTTTTCATGGGTAAAGCGTGTTTTAGAATAAAATTGGAAATAGTACATGAACCATAAAGAGCCCTCCTATAAAGAAACCGATCACCGCAATTAATGAAGGCAGTTGAAGGTCGCTTAGGCCAGAGATTGCATGACCTGAAGTACACCCGCCTGCATATCTAGAGCCAAATCCAACAAGAAATCCTCCGATTGCTAGCAACAGTACTGTATAGGGTTCGCCGAGTGATTCTATACTGAATAGTTGTTCAGGCAGATAGGCCGCCCCACCATCTGTAAAACCATATTGGTTCAGTTTTTCGATAGTCTCCTCTGTAATAGAAACTGCTATGTCAGTACTTAGAAATTCAGCAGCAACGAAGCCCCCTAAAATTGTACCGAGCGCAAAAACTAGATTCCAACGCTGAGCCTTCCAGTCAAAGCGAAAAAAGTCACAAGCCTTATCTCCGCCTATTGCGGCACACAAGACGCGTAAATTACCTGACATGCCAAAATTTCTTCCTGAGAAAATCAAGAAAAACATCACGAGTGCGATCAGTGGGCCAGAGACATACCATGGCCAAGGTTGCATTAAATTTTCCATCTTTTAATTTTAATTAAACAAAAATAAACCACCCACAGAATAAGTGGGTGTTATCTAGGTTGCATTAGTGAAGATTTATACGTCTTCTCCCTTGAGCATCTTATTCCAATACAAATAGGGAAGACCGAATTTCTTCAACATCCAAAGCCTCCAATGCTCTTTCGAAGAATCGAATACGAGCATTTGTTTGAGTTTCGGGTCAGGAGTAAAGTTATTGTTGTAATCAAATTCTGCGAGCACCATTTTGCCATAACCAGTTACCAGCGGACAAGATGAGTAGCCATTATAAGATTTAGTACCAGTGGTGTTTGATTTTATTAGACGCAAGATATTGTCTAATACGACAGGAACTTGCTTGCGAATAGCAGCTCCTGTTTTTGCCGTCGGTAGCCCTGCTACATCACCTAACCCAAACACATTAGCATACTTGGTGTGTTGAAGAGTGTGCTTGTCAACGCTTAACCAACCTCCTTCATTTGCTAATGTCGATTCTCTAATAAATTTTGGTGCTGCTTGCGGTGGGGCGATGTGAAGAAAGTCGAAGGGTACCGCAATTCTTCCGTCTTCTGTTTTGTTTGCGCCGAACACATTATTAGTACCGAATGAGCTACCTTCTTTCTGAACAAAACAAGCGTGATCCTCTGGAGTTTTATCAATGAAATAAACAATTTTTTTCTTTGAATCAACTTCGACAGGCGTATTGTAAGGGTGAAACTTAATATTGTATTTACCAATAACCTTCATTAAAGTTTCTCTAATTACCGGCACTCCAAAAATTACGGTACCCGGAGTGGCAAACATTACGTTAGATTTCTCAGCTAATCCTTGCTTTCTTATATAATCTGCTGCTAAATAGGCAATCTTCTGTGGAGCACCTCCACACTTTATAGGTGTTGCTGGCTGAGTAAAAATTGCATTACCTCCTTTGAAATCTTGTAATAATTTCCAAGTGTGTTCTGGATCGGTATAGTTACTACAAACAATTCCTTTATCAAGCGCCTCGGGTAGACCTTTGATCATACTAGGCTCCATAACAAGCCCAGGAGCAACAATCAGGTAGTCATATGAGATGTTGCCGCTTTCTTTTGTACTCACAGAGTTGTTCTCAGGGTCGAATGAAACTGCGAAATCTTTTACCCAAGAAACGCCATTTGGCATAATCTCTGCCATAGGTTTAGCAGTTTTTTTATAATTATAGGCTCCAGCCCCAACCAGAGTCCATGCCGGTTGGTAATAGTGAGTGTCGGCCGGTTCAATGATTGCGATTGAGAGTGATGAATCTAATTTCTGTAAACGAGATGCTGCCATGATACCAGCAGTACCTCCACCAACAATTAGAACTTGATAAGAAGTTGACATAATGTTTATCGTTTAGTTAAAGTTGTGGAAAAGCTAGTCATTAAATAAAAAAGCCTGTGTAACGCAGGTTACACAGGTTGGCATAATTGAAAATGATTTTCGGTTATTTTGAGGGCATTGTAGACGGACATACATAGTCTGTCAAATTTATTTCAGCTGCTTCTATAGCCTTGAATCCGCCTGTAACATCAACAATATTATGAATTCCTCTACTCTTAAGAATAGATCCTGCGATCACTGAACGATATCCCCCAGCACAGTGAACAAATAAGGACTTGTCTGTAGGAAACTCATCTAAGTAATCGTTGAGGTAATCGAGTGGAGTATTTTTTGCACTGGGAATACGATGTGCATAAAATTCAGTATCCTTACGAACATCGAACACTTCTGTATCGCTAGATTCTAGTTTTGATTTTAAATCCTTAGCAGAAATCGTGTCAATGGTGTCGAACTCTTTGCCTGAGTTTTTCCAAGATTCGAACCCTCCTTCTAAGTATCCTAGGGTATTATCGAAACCTACGCGAGCTAAACGAGTAATGGTCTCTTCCTCACGCCCCTCTGGGGTAACTAGTAATAATGGCTGTTCAACATCAGCGATTAGTGTTCCCACCCAAGGTGCAAAACTACCGTCTAAACCTATGAAGATCGAACGTGGGATATGGCCTTTCACGAAATCATCTTGATGACGAACATCAATAACAAGTGCGCCAGTTTGATTAGCGACATCCTCAAAAGCCTCAGGGCTTAAAGGAGTTGATCCTCTTTCCAATACCTCGTCGAAGTGATCGTATCCTTCCTTATTCATCTTTACATTTAATGGGAAGTATTGAGGTGGGGGCATCAGACCGTCGGTAACTTCTTTAACAAACTCGGCCTTAGTCATATCTTCGCGCAGCGCATAATTCATCTTTTTTTGGTTCCCTAAGGTGTCTACGGTTTCTTTCATCATGTTTTTACCACAAGCTGAACCTGCTCCGTGACCAGGATAAACAGTGATTTCATCAGAGAGTGGCATGATCTTAGTTCTCAAACTATCAAAAAGTGTTTCGGCTAATTGCTCTTGCGTCAAATGAGCCGCTTTTTGCGCTAAATCTGGGCGTCCAACATCCCCCAAAAACAGCGTATCTCCGCTAAAAATAGCATGATCCTTACCGTTGGCGTCTCTAAGTAAATATGTGGTAGACTCCATAGTGTGACCAGGGGTGTGAAGCACTACGATGGTAACTTCTCCTAGTTTGAATTCTTGGTTATCTTTAGCAATAATTGCATCAAAGCTCGGGTTTGCATTCGGTCCATAAATTATTGGTGCTCCAGATTCTTTAGCTAGGCTCAAATGGCCACTTACGAAATCTGCGTGAAAGTGTGTTTCAAAGATGTATTTAATTTCAGCATTAGCCTCTTTAGCCTTTTCTAAATAAGGTTTCACCTCTCTTAGAGGATCGATAATAGCTACCTCTCCATGGCTTTCAATATAGTAAGCTCCTTGGGCTAAACATCCGGTATAAATTTGTTCTATTTTCATGTCGCGTACTTTTAAGTATGTCAAAGTTAACAGCAGTATTTTTAATGCAGAGTTACATAAGTTACAAAAGTCTATTCTTTTGATTCTAAGGCTATTCTTCTAGAATACTCATCGATTTTATTTTCATCTCCTTTGATGAATAAAAAGGCGTCGTGTGCATTATCAAAGAAGGACTGCTTTCCTATGAGATCAACAATTTCACTCCTTTTTAAGATGTCTCTTATCGGCCCAATAGGTCCTGAAATCGTAACCTTAATTCCTTCTTCTTTAAACTGGCTAAAGAGTTGTCTTAGCATGTGAGCGGCTGTGGAGTCTATATAATTGATTGCCTCGACAGACAATACAACCCCTTTTAATTCATCGCCGTGTGACTTGACTGCCTGAGTTAGTTCAGTTTTAAAGTATTCCTTGTTTCCAAAATATAACTGACCGTCGAATCTAAAGAAAAGGACTTCTGGGTCGATGCTAATATCTTTGTCAAATCGCTTAATATTTCTGTAATGTGTAGAGTCCTTCATTCTTCCTAGAATCGCATAGTGTGGTTGTGAGGTTCTATATATCATTAAACCTAATGAAATAAGCACTCCTAGGATAATACCTTCTGTAATACCAATAATTAGGGTAGTTAGAAAGGTAATAATAAGGACAGCAAATTCGTCTTTTCTTTTTCTAAAGAGTCGAAAAGGGTAGGCTAAATCAATCAGCCCAAAAACGGCTACCATGATAATTGCTGCTAATATTGTTTTAGGTAGATGATAAAAAAGAGGAGTTAAGAATAGGAGCGTAAGCCCGACAATCAATGCACTAATTATAGACGCAAGAGGTGTCGCTCCACCAGCTTGGTCGTTCACTGCAGTTCTTGAAAATCCTCCAGTAACTGGATATGATTGAAAAAACGACCCTACTACATTCGCCATTCCGATTGCAATGAGTTCTTGATTTGGTTTTACCTCTTGAAGCCCTTTTCTCTCTTCGATTGCCTTGGCTATTGAAATCGCTTCCATGAATGCAATTAGAGCGAGTGTAACAGCTAAAGGCGCAAGATCATTTAATCGATCCATTGAGAGTTCAGGCAATCCTATTTTCGGCAGGCCTGAAGGAACCTCTTTAACGATGTTTAGGCCATGTTCGCTGAGGTTGAAAGCATAGGTGATCGCGATTCCTAAAATGGTTACCACTAATGCTGCTGGAATCTGAGGCGCCCACCTTTTGATACCTTTGATAATCAAAATAGCAGCAAGACCGAGGACGATAGCGTAGATATTGATCTGATCGAGCACTTCAATGGTGTTTCCTAAAAGAATATGTATTTGATTGCTGTTTTCTATGGGAGCTCCTAGTAAATGCTTCAATTGACTTAGTCCAATGATTAAAGCGGCAGCTGAGGTAAACCCGCTAATTACAGGCTTAGATAAGAAATTTACCAGAAAACCCATCTTCACAATTCCTAATAAAAACTGTATGCTGCCCATGAAAAGGGCAAGGAAAATAGCCATTGAAGTGTATTCCTCTATGCCACTGATAGAAAGCGCTCCTAGACCTGCTGCAACGAGTAGTGAATCCATAGCAACAGGAGCTACACTAAGCTGTCTAGAGGTACCCAATAGTGCATAGATTACTTGAGGAATTAAGGATGCATATAAGCCAAAAACCGGAGGCAGACCAGCGAGCATTGCGTAAGCCATCCCTTGGGGAATAAGCATGATACCCACAGTTAATCCCGCTGAAAGATCACCCGACAGATGTGCTCTTTTGTAATTAGGCAACCACTGTAGAATGGGAATAAACTGAAGGATGAATTTCATTGGTCTAAAGGTCGGTTAATTCAATATAATTTCTATGCAGCTTTATTTGACCTAGGTTTTCCAATTTCTTCAGTAACCTTGAGATCACTACTCGAGAGCTATGAAGCTCATCAGCTATCTCTTTATGCGTTTGGTGAATACTGTTTTCACCATTGATTCGACCCTTTTCTTTAAGATGCTCAATTAGTCTCTCATCTAAGCGCTCAAAAGCTACTTTCTCCAGGCTAGATAGCATTTCTTCGAGGCGATTTTGATAACTCGCAAAGATGAAGCTTCTCCATCTTGGATACCTGCCAATCCATTCTTCTATTTTTTGATTAGGAATCACAATGAAAAGCGTATCAACTTCAGCCACCGCTTTAATCGTACTTCTTTTTTGTTCGGTGCAGCAGGCCATAGACATTGAACAGGTATTTCCTTCTTCGACATAGTAAAGTAGAAGTTCTTCTCCATCGTCATACTCACGAATTACTTTGATGGCTCCTGAGATTAAAAGGGGGATGCTTTTAATATATTCTCCAGGTCTAATGATCTCGGTTCCTGCCTGTATTTGTCTGTAGGTGCCCACTTGGTTGATCTCTTGAAGTAGAGAGGCTTCGAGAAGTGATCCATAAACAAATTGAAGATCGGTAAGCATGTTGTTTATTGAAAAGGTGTTCTTTCAAAAATAGGTTAAAATCAAAAGTGGTTCAAAAGTAGTACTCGTGCACATCAATATTAGTAACCTATGTTACACTATCTTTAACCTAGCTATGAGAAAGAACAGACCAAAGGTTGCTTTAGTTTGGTTAAAGCGCGATTTGCGTTGGGAAGATCACAAGCCGATTTCAAAGGCTATTGATTCGGGCTATCCTATTGTTCTATGGTATAATTTTGAACCTATACTACTCGACGATAAGCACTATAGT
>JAAZVG010000057.1 GCA_018623655.1 Flavobacteriaceae bacterium | reverse complement strand
CTGGGCAAAGAAGCCCAAATCATTCCGTCAATCATTTCAATGGTTATGCTCTTAGGATAAATCGCTTTATCGTAGTATAAGAGCCCCTTGTGATTTTCGAAGGTCGTCGTTTTTAAGTTATTCCAAGTAATAGGATTGGATGTTAGTCGTCCTTCATAATAGCTTCCATAGCGCTTGGGTAATTTACCAGATTTATAGGTATTCCAGCTTACATAACCTCCTATTGACTCTGGGGTTTCAAGAGGCTTTAATGTGCTAAAATACAGAGTCTCGATTCCGGCTCCTGGTAAGTATGCTGCAACGAGTTGACTTTGAAGTTCGGTTCCGTCGAAGAAATCTTTTACTAGCTTACTCCCATGCATACTTCCTTGAGAATGGCCGGCGATAATGATCCCCTTGCCCTTGTTGTAATGCTCTAAATAATATTCAAAAGCGGTTTTTACATCTTCATAGGCAATATTCCACGTATTACCCGCAATAGGTCTCAAGTTATTATTGAAAACTTTATAGTGAGCCTGTCTATAAAAGGGCACATATAAATTACCAGCATCTGTAAAGGCAGAAGCCTGGTAGGTCACACTTAGAGCGATTACTTCTTCTCTTAGGTCTGATCGATAAATATCAGCATTCCATGCAGGGTCTTTTTTATCGCTGAATAGCGTCGGATAGATAAAAAACACATCAATGGGCTTCAAGTCTTGTACCCCAACCACTTCAGACAATGGGGTGGGATATTGTCCCGGGAGAACCGCCCAACTTTCACTCTTTGAATAATCAGGACTTTTAGGGGTGTCTACTGAGTCAAATGGAACTATCTTTGTAGAACCACAACTGAGAAGAAAAACACCGAGTATAATAAGTAACCATTTGTTTTTCATAGCTTTTGAATCGATTAGTAAAGTTAATGAATGATCGTTAGAATGAAATCACATAATGCATTTATGACAACTATCCTATTATCGCTGTTTGCGGCAGTTTTGAGCGCGTGCTCTTCGGGAACAGACCCATTACCTAAAGTAGAACCATCACCGCCAAAAACATTTACAGAGATCGTTATTTTCTCTGTTAATGATGTTCACGGGCGTATCTATAATTTCCCCAAATTGAAAACACTGCTCGATCAAGAACGAGAGAAAAGCGACAAGGTGTTCTTTGTTAGTGCTGGAGATTTATTTTCAGGAAATCCTATCGTCGATTTTCACCCAGACAAAGGGTTTCCGCTTATTGATCTATTATCAAAAACCGGTCTAGATGTAAACGTAATCGGCAATCATGAGTTTGATTATGGACAAGAAGCACTATCCGCAAGAATCAATCAGGCAAGCTTTGAATTTGTATGCTACAATGTCGACGGAGGTTCAGGAGCTTTAGCCCAAGTCCCCGAATATACCGTAATTGAAAAGGGAGGCGTGAAAATTGCATTTGTTGGAGTAGTGGAGACGAGCACCCCAGGAGGATACCCACTCACTCATCCGAGAAAAATAGAAGGGCTGACCTTCGTTGATGGAAATGCAGGATTTAGTAAATTTTCTAATCTGAAGAATGAGACTGGGGCAGATTTACTCGTCGCCCTTACCCACCAAGGAGAGGTAAGTGATGAGGCTTTACTTAGAGCAAATCCCTTTATCGATTTAGTTATAGGAGGTCATACCAATAAAGAATATGGTATCGCTGTTGGTGAAGATTTTATGGTAATGTCAGGAGCCCACCTCGAAACTTTAGGTAAGACTACAATCAAACTCTACGAAGATGGAACCACAGATTATTCTTGGCAACTTATTAATCTTGACAATCTAAATATTAGCGAAAACGCTGAACTTGCAGATCTTGTTAATACATATAATAACAAGCCAGAATTCTACGAAGTGATCGGCAGCTCTGCAATAAATCATTCGCGAGATGAAACAGCTTGTTTCTACACTGATGCGCTTAGACAGGTTTCAGGCTCAGACTTTATTATTCAAAATAGAGGCGGAGTGCGAGCTAATCTCGATCAAGGAGAAGTTACCCCCTTCGACATCTATACTATCGACCCTTTTGGCAATGGATTCGAGACCTATAATTTTACGGTAGCTGAAATGGAGAATGTACTAGAATCTATTCCAACGAGTTACAGTTATTCAACTCATTATAATTTGATTTTTCAAGGGGAGCAGATTGAAATTGCAGATGTCCAAGGAAATTTATTAGATGATAATACATCGGTTACCTTAAGTATTAACGATTATCTGACTAATGTTTTTTCTTCGCTCTTCGCCGAGCCGAATTATATATATGATCTCACTACCGCTGATTATCTCATCGAGTTTTTTAGGTCACACGCTACTGGACCAGTCGACTACAGTGGCTGTACGAATTAGAAAACGGGACAATAAAAAAGACTCATCAGAAGAAGGCTTTTTTTAGACTTTTTAATGCTATAATTTAAGTGGAGAATCTACGCTTTCCTCATAGGATTTGTAATACTCGGTAATAAGGAGTGTTACTGCGTTTAAGAAATCTTTTGACTCTAGTAATAGACTAAAATATAGTGTTGTATTCTTAGGGCTTGAACCCTCATTGCGTATATCGGTAACGTGAGAATTAATCTTTGCCGTGATATTATTCTCTAATTGATCTTTTTTATCAAGCAGTTCGGTGATGTCTTCTGCACTGAAATTTTTGATTGAATCCTCGGTGTAAATGAAGAAGTCCCGCTCAAATTGCTCCTTAACCTCTCTGAGGTCACGAAGTTGGGTATATCTAAGTTTATTGTGATTGTTAGCCACATGATCGTAACACATCTTTGAAATATATTCTAAAGACTGACTGATATTGTTAAGCTGATTTACTAGTTGAATGTAAAAGGCGCTGGCGGTAACACTTGAATCTTCTAAGTTTTGAATGAAATGGAAAACACTTGCTCTAACATCTTCCACTTCTTCAGACAATGAGGTTACTTCTTTACGGCCCTGCTTGAGCGCTTCAAAGTCATGCTTACTAAGCCCTTCAATATTTAAGTTAATAATACTCTTAGAGCGCAGAATTACATTTTCTACGTTTTTCGCACTCTCATTAATAACCCCCTTAACAGTTATGCTTTCAGCACGTTTGATATCGAAGCTTTCAGCCTCTTCCTTCATTTTTTTATTGTAGGCCAGGTAATTTCTAATAATTATTGCGGCAGCTGCCACTAATAGAACAATGATTGCGGTTCCTCTACCAAAGTAAACAAGGGTCAGAATGATTGCCGAACTAGTCAATGCAATAATCGCAGTACCAAACCATCCACCAATTACATTTAGTACTCCTGCCACGCGATAAACAGCTGTTTCGGCGCCCCAAGCCCTATCTGATAAAGAAGTTCCCATTGCCACCATGAAGGTTACGTAGGTTGTCGAAAGCGGTAATTTTAACGAAGTTGCTATTGAGATTAAAATTCCTGCAACAGCCATGTTCACAGAGGCTCTAACTGCATCGAAGGCTGGTGGGAGTTCGTTGTTTTTATATACGATATTCTTGGTTGCTGGGCGTTCGAATTGTTTATTAATGCGATCTAATAATGACTGTGGTATGGCACGGTTTACATATTGTCCAAATTGAATAGTGATTCTTACTACCGATCGAGAAAGGTAGTTGGGTTTGAATCGCTCACGAGCTTCCCCTTCTCTAGACAAATTGATTTGTGTGTCTGCCACATAGCGTGCCTTTTTAGAGAACCATAAAGTGAGAATCATGATCATTCCTGAGGCTAATAAAAAAGCAGTTGGCGCCTGTACCTTCGCGCTTAAAGCTTCCATACTATATTCGCTAGGCAACATCCCCGACATTTGCCACGCTTCAAAAGATTGATAAGCGGCAAGTGGTACTCCTACGAAATTGACCAAGTCATTGCCTGCAAAGGCTAGTGCTAAAGAAAAAGTTCCTGCCCCAATAATAAACTTATACATATCAAGTTTGGCAACCAGCAAACTGAGAGATACTAAGAAAAAGAACAGAAAAGAAATAACAGCAACTAACAGCGTATTACTTTCGATATAGCTCATCAGCGATAACTCTCCAGTAAAGCTGTAGGCCTGACTAGAAAAGGCAGTTCCTTTAATCCCTTTAATTAAAATAAAATAACTAATTGATGCTAATGAGATTCCTCCGAAAGAAGCATTTGCAAGCATTGAGCGATCTTGAAAATTAAAAGAAAGCCACAAGCGCGTGATCCATTGGACGAGAACACCAATATTAAAGGCAATAAATACAGATAAGAGAATTCCCGTAATAATTTGAAGTGCTTTTTCGTCGTTGATATACTGAAGAATGGTAGATAGCTCTTCTCCACCACTTATGATCTTGATGTAGGACATAGCAAGTGCGGCTCCAAGTAATTCAAAGACGATCGAAACAGTTGTTGAGGTCGGAAGGCCGATGGTGTTGAAGAAATCAAGTAGTAAGATGTCGGTGATCATTACTGCTAGAAATACAAACATAATTTCGTCGAAGTAGAAGAGTTCGGGATTGAAAATACCCTTTCTAGCAACTTCCATCATTCCACTAGAAAATATGGCCCCAAAAGCCACTCCAACAGAGGCCACAATCATAATTGATCGAAAGGAAAGCGCTTTTGATCCGATGGCAGAATTCAAGAAGTTTACCGCATCGTTACTTACTCCAACTACTAGGTCAGCGATAGCTAAAACAGCTAAAGCAATTAGTACATATAAGAAAAAGTTCTCCATAGATGGAAGCAAATATCGACAAACCTAATCACAAAAGATCGTGCTAAGGTTTCAAAATGGTTAAATCAGTGATTCTAAGTCAACAGATTACCATTTTCGTCCCATTCTGCTTTGTCGTTTCGACGGCTGATATCTAAAAAATGAGGCATCCAACTTTCATCATAAGACATGCCGTGTTTTTGAAGCACATGATCAGGAACTCCATTCCATACATTGGGCTGGTTGCCTTGATACCCTAAGTCTTTGATGCCCACTTCTGAGGTGTAGTAGCCAGTCAGGGTAAGGTTGCGCATCAAATTGAAAAAAGAGGCTTGCTCTTTTAATTCCTCTGTCACCTCATTCGGATATGCGATGGGCTCTAGAAGCTCATGTTGGTTAGTTTCTTTAAGGCTTAAGAAATCACTACCGAAGGCACTTGATGCGCGCTTATTCAAAGCGGTTAAACCACTTCTTAGTGGCTCCTGAAAAGGCGTATAGTCTTTGGCCATGAATTCAATCAGCTCAGGAACTTCTGCTTTCTCGATATCTCCAATTTCGTTTGGCGGTAGTATTAAGTGGGCCAACTTTGTGATTAGTACAAGTTCTGCTGTTGTAAAAAATCGTTGCGCTAGAATGCTATTGTCGTGAGCGGCCTCGTCAGCAGTTCGACCGTATTTATATTTCCAAAGACTCTTTTCAACTTCTTCTGGGTTTGACCAATCACAGCCTGAAAGAAGCAAGCCTGAGGCGATTGATCCAGCTGCTAAATATTTTAAACTTTCTCTACGATTCATAATTAAAAGTTTTGCTGTTTGAATTGATCCACTATAAAATCTGAAGTTCTCCACGAGAGGGCCAGAATTGTCCAGGTTGGGTTTTTATCTGCTTGTGAGACAAATGGCCCAGCATCAACAACAAACACATTATCTACATCGTGAAGACGTTCGAACTCATTTACCACTGACTGCTTAGGGTCGCTACCCATTCTGGTAGTACCAACCTCATGTATAATGCGCCCAGGTTTGTGAAGCCCATAGTTACTCTCTTTATCTGGCTTATCACCTAATGGGATACCACCCATATTTACAATGATTTCTTCGAACGTATCGTGCATGTGACGCGCCTGTTTACGTTCTTCGTCACTCCATGTGTAATGAAAACGAAGAACGGGGATTCCCCACTTATCTACTTTTTCTGGGTCGATTTCACAGTAGTTTTCTTTGCGAGCAATAGACTCTCCTCTACCTGACATGCCGACCATTGATCCGTAGTATTTGCGAATGTCTTTTCTTAAGTGATCCCCATATCCGCCGACGCGTTCTCCAAAGAAACGATTGAGATCATTAGGATTAAAACCGAACCCATAGCTCGGCATACCCAATCCGCCCCATACTTCAATGTGATAACCTCTTGCGAAATCCAGATTTTTATTGTCTAACCACCATGGAGAGTATATGTGCATGCCACCGACCCCATCTTCATTATAGATTTCACGATCCATCAGCGCAGGTACAAATCCCATGCGATCAGCTCCAGTTGAATCATGTAAATATTTTCCAATAAGGCCGCTGCTATTTCCTAAACCTTCGGGATGTACCGCACTTTTCGAGTTAAGTAAAATACGGGCTGAGCTACACGCTGAAGCTGCAAGCACTACGACCTTACCTTTTAGTTCATAGTCTTTACCACTTGCCTTGTCAATGTAACTTACTCCGGTTGCGCGCCCATTACCATCAGTCATGACTTCGCGAACCATCGCCCCAGTGTATAGGTCAATTTGGCCTCCGTTTTTCTGAGCAGGAAAAATTAAACAAGACCCCGCCGAAAAGTCAGCATATACTTGACAAGATCGATTACACTGATTACAATAGAAACAAACGCCTCGTTCGTCATTAATACGTTTGGTGACAATAGAAAGTCTTGATGGCATTACCTTAACCCCGGCCATCTCGGCGCCTTTTTTGTAATATAATTCGTGAAGCCTCGGCTTAGGAGCTGGAAGAAAGAATCCATCAGGTTCGTTATAAATACCTTCTTTGCTTCCGAAAACTCCAATGAGTTTATCTACTTTATCGTAATAGGGCTTTACATCGTCATAGCCAATAGGCCAATCTTCACCAATACCATCACGAGATTTAGATTTGAAATCAAGAGGCCCGAACCGAAGAGAGATGCGCCCCCAGTGATTGGTACGACCTCCTAGCATCCTTGCCCGAAACCAGTCAAATTCAGTGCCTTCGACATTGGTGTAAGGCTCACCTTCAATATTCCATCCTCCATAAAGCGCATCAAAATCTCCAAAAGCACGGTGTATGTTTGATCCACGCCGAGGTGATTCATAGGGCCATTTAAGCTGGGTTTGCTGTTCTGGATTAGCAGGATCAAAATAGTCTCCAGCTTCAACTACAGCAACTTTAAGACCAGCCTCAGACAATACTTTCGTTGCCATGCCACCGCCAGCACCCGATCCGACAATGATTACATCGTAAACTTTCTTTGAAGAAATGATTTCCATAGGTTTCAGATTCTATTTTTCAATGTAGTGCGCTTTTCGTTCAGATGAAAATGATTTTCATCTTCTTTACTCAAATCATGTAAAAAGGCATGTAGAAAAAGACACTCTTCAATTGTTCATCAATTTCTTAAAAAGTACTCATAGTTTTTGATTCTATTTTAATGAAAAACTACGCGCTATTAGACTAGTAAAAAGCCAGTTATGTTATTTTGTTTAAGTTTTTTATATTTAGTATCTAATAACCAATAGTTAAACAAAATGCTAGACAGTTGTCCTAAATGTGACTCTAAGCACATTACGAAGGCAGGTGTTATTGACGTTCGTCAAAGGTACAAGTGTAAGAAATGTAATTATCACTTTACTGTTTCGAAGTCAGGAAAGTCTAAAGACATTCAAATCGTTAAACGCGCCTTACAATTATACTTAGAAGGGTTGAGTTATCGAGAGATCGAAACCCTTTTAGAGGTTTCACACGTTAGTGTAATGAATTGGGTGAAGAAATATAAAATTCATCGACCAGAAGATCAAAATAATCAAATCAATCGCCATGTGTTGGCTCATGAAGATCTACTCAAGTTAGTTGAAGACAAGTCATTTTTACACGATACAAACATTCTAATATCAAGGGTTAATGGGCATTATATGGTATTGACTATAGGGCCTCAGAATAAAATTTTTGTTTAAGTCTTACTTTACTAATAAAACGAGTCTAGATTTCGATATTGTTAAACAAAACAGGTTTTTTTATGCTTGATCGTTAGTATGGCTTTACAGTAGACGATATCTTCTTTGTTATTTTGATTCTATCTAGGATCCCCCTATATTCTATCAAATTACAACCTATGAGTAAATCGGATAATGCTAAGAAGTATTGGAAAGAGAATCTTCGTTATGTAACGGTCCTGCTATCTATTTGGTTTTCAGTTTCTTTTCTGGCTGGGGTAGTCTTAAAAGATATCCTTGACCAGTTCAGTATCGGAGGATTTCCGCTAGGGTTTTGGTTCGCACAACAAGGTTCAATCTACGTTTTTGTGATTCTCATCTTTGTGTATGTACGCCTGATGAATAAGCTTGACAAAAAGTATAATTACGACAAAGATTAAGCATGACAGTACAGATTTGGACGTATATCATTGTAGCGATAACCTTTGCGCTGTATATAGGGATCGCCATTTGGTCGAGAGCCGGTTCTACGAAAGAATTTTATGTAGCAGGTGGAGGCGTTTCTCCTCTGGCTAATGGTATGGCAACCGCCGCCGATTGGATGTCTGCCGCTTCTTTCATCTCGATGGCCGGGCTCATTTCTTTTATGGGCTACGATGGCTCTGTTTACCTTATGGGTTGGACAGGCGGATACGTTCTTCTCGCCTTACTGTTGGCCCCATACCTTAGAAAATTTGGAAAATTTACGGTTCCCGATTTCATAGGAGAACGGTACTATTCTAAGACGGCACGTTTGGTTGCGGTTTTCTGTGCCCTGTTAGTATCATTCACTTATGTGGCTGGACAGATGCGTGGTGTCGGTGTAGTATTTTCTAGGTTCCTAGAAGTAGACAT
>JAAZVG010000188.1 GCA_018623655.1 Flavobacteriaceae bacterium | reverse complement strand
CTCAAGTCCATAAGACTTTCCGGTGCTATACATAAATTGCCAAAGACCCTTGGCGCCTACATAAGACCTCGCTTTAGGGTCAAGCGCTGACTCAACAATGGCTAAATATTTTAACTCTAAAGGGAGGTCGCTCTCGTCAAGAACCTGCTCAAAAAGTGGGAAATAAAAAGCGCTTATTTGCAGCATTCTTCTAAGAAGTGTGGCGTCTCCTCTTAAATACTTCGCAATTTCTCTTTCTAGAATGGGGTTGTAAGCAATCTGAAAAGGCGTCTTTTGATTTATTATTTCGAGTCGTTCGATCAGAAGCTCTTTGGTGACTTTTTTTTCAGTATTCTCTCCTGAGGTTTCGTGTATCAATGTGAAGAGCGGCCTTGTTTCCTTCAGTTTTTCAAGCCAAATAGAATCGTATTTATATGCTTTCGTAGAATCAGGAATAGCATAACTGGGTAGGCGTTGATCAGAAAAAATAGACGCGTAGCCTAATTCATTAAAAGCTTCGATGTTCTTTTTGTCATCGACCTCTGGCGCGCTCTGTGCGCTTACCGCAATGGACAACAAACTGATTATGAAACTTCTAATGATCAAACCATTCTTATTATTCCTCTAAGATAGCAGCAATTCCTGGTAGAACAATGCCTTCTAGGCTTTCAAGCATTGCGCCACCGCCAGTTGAAACATAGCTCACCTTGTCCTCGAAACCGAACTGCTTAACGGCAGCTACAGAATCCCCTCCTCCGACTAAAGAAAATGCGCCTGCTTTAGTGGCTTCTTCAACAGAGCGGCCGATAGATATCGTTCCTTCAGCAAAAGTTTCAATTTCAAAAACCCCAACAGGGCCATTCCATAGAAGCGTCTTTGAAGACATGATAACTTGATAGAAGTTTTTCAGTGTTTGAGGCCCGGCATCTAAACCTTCCCAGCCTTCTGGAATAGCGTTTGATGCAACGACTTGGGTGTTCGCGTCTTTTGAAAATTCGTCCGCAGCCAAAACATCAACAGGTATATGTACCTCAACACCTGCAGCTTTAGCCTTTTCTAATATAGATAGTGCTAGGTCTAGTTTATCTAACTCGCAAATCGAATTACCCACTTCTCCGCCTAGGGCTTTGATAAAAGTATAGGTCATTCCCCCTCCAACAATCAAATGGTCAATGGCTGGTAATATGTTTTCGATAATGGTGATTTTCGAAGAAACTTTAGAGCCTCCCATTATTGCAGTGACGGGTTTTTCTCCAGATTTTAAAACCTTATCGATCGCTTTGATTTCTTTTTCTAAAAGAAGTCCAAAACACTTGTTTCCTTTAAAGTGAGCCGCAATCACTGCTGTTGACGCATGCGCCCTGTGTGCCGTTCCGAAGGCGTCGTTTACATAGATATCTCCCAGCTTGGCAAGAGAAGCGGCAAACGCCTCATCGCCAGCAGTCTCCTCCTTGTGGTAACGGAGATTTTCAAGCAATAAGACCTGACCTGGCTCGAGAGCTGCTGCCTCAGCTTCAGCGTCTGCGCCCACACAAGAGGCTGAAAACTTTACGGCCACACCCAAGATCTCAGAAACCTTATCGGCAATATGCTTTAAGGATAATTCTGGTTTAGCTTCACCTCCAGGACGACCTAGATGGCTCATTAAAATAGCACTCCCTCCTTGTTCAAGTATATGAATAATGGTTGGTTTGGCGGCTTCAATTCTACTAGCGTCAGTAACTTCAAGTTCGCTATTTAAGGGGACATTAAAATCAACGCGAATTAAGGCTTTCTTGCCTGAAAAATTAAAAGATGATAGGGTGCTCATGCTGTTTGTTTTTTGAATACGCCAAATGTAGCGAAATACTATCTTTGAAACATGGATTTTTCAGCGGTTGTTGGGTTTGAAAAAAGCAAAAAGGGGCTACGCCATTCTATCGAATCAGCGCGTTTGCCACATGCTCAGTTGTTTGTTTCACAAGAAAATCAATCTACACTACCCCTTGTGTTTTGGATGCTAAACCTCCTTTTTAGTGGTGATTCAAAAGTGTCTAAGCTTATACACCCTGATATCCATTTATTGTTCCCAACCCCAAACACTGTAGGGCTGTCTTCAAAAGGCTTGCGCTCGTCTGATCAGTTGAGCAATTTTCGTTCTGCGGTTATTGAAAACCCTTATCTTACCTATAGTCAGTGGATTTCAAAGAATTCATCGGCAGGAGGGAGTTTTACTATTCGAACCGAAGACACTAAAGAGGCGATCCAAAAATTACATCTCAAACCCGTTGCTGGTTCATATCGTGTATTGGTAATCTGGGGAGTAGAATTTTTAAAAGAGCAATCGGCTAACCGACTTTTAAAGTTTGTCGAAGAGCCTCCAGCCAACACACTCATTCTAATGACAACGCAAAACGAGCGCAATGTCTTAGAGACTATTCAGTCTAGAAGTCAGCGGGTTTTTATTGGACCAGAGACCAGAGAAGTTGTTAAAACGGCCTTGATTAGTCTTGGGCTCACTGAAGAGCAAGCTCGACTTTATTCAGAGCGATCTAAAGGAAGTGTTTCTTGGGCCATGAATCAGTTTCAAAACAAAGAACAAACCAATGATTTTGAGAAAAGGTTTGTTAGCTGGGTCAGGTCTGCCTTTTTAGCTCGGAAAAATAAAGGAGCTGTTGCTGAATTATTAGAATGGGCAGAAGGG
>JAAZVG010000056.1 GCA_018623655.1 Flavobacteriaceae bacterium | reverse complement strand
TTGTTTAAACTTTGCTAATCCTGATATGGTAGGGCATACCGGAGATATGAATGCAGCTATCAAAGCATGCGAAACCGTTGATAGATGCGCTAAAACTTTGATTACTGAAGCGCTAAATCAAGATTACACAACACTGTTAATTGCCGATCACGGTAACTGTGATACCATGATTAACCCGGACGGCTCACCTCATACTGCGCACACTACCAATCCTGTTCCGCTCATTTTAGTCGATAAGGAACTGAAAGAAGTAAAAGATGGAGTGCTTGGAGATATCGCACCAACCATCCTTAAATTAATGGGTATTGACCAACCTGCTTCAATGACTCAAAAACCCTTAATTTAAATGGGTGCTGTAATATTAAAGACTGCGGAGGAGATTGAATTAATGCGAGAGAGTGCTCAGCTCGTTTCTAAAACACTGGGAATGCTCGCTAAGGAGGTGAAGCCAGGGGCAATGCCCCTCGAATTAGATAAGTTAGCCGAGGAGTTCATTCGAGACCATGGTGGAGTACCTGGATTCTTAGGGATGTACGACTTTCCAAACACGTTAAACTGGAGTCCAAATGAGCAAGTGGTGCACGGTATTCCAGACCAGACCCCACTAAAGGATGGTGATATTATCTCTATTGATTGTGGAGTGCTCATGAATGATTTTTACGGAGACCACGCTTATACTTTTGAAGTGGGTGAAGTGGCAGAAGAAACGAAAGTGCTACTAAAAACAGCGAAAGAATCACTTTACGTTGGAATTAAACAATTCAAAGCAGGTAATCGCATAGGTGATGTTGGTTTTGCTATTCAAAAGTATAATGAGATTCAAGGCTATGGCATCGTTCGAGAGCTTGTAGGCCACGGATTAGGCAAGAGTTTACACGAAGGTCCAGAAATGCCCAACTATGGAAAGCGTGGCAGAGGAAAGGTGTTCAAAGAAGGCCTTGTGGTTGCTATCGAACCTATGATTAACATGGGTACGCATCGCGTAATACAAGGAAAAGACGGATGGACTATCAAAACAGCCGATGGTAAACCAAGTGCTCATTTTGAACACAATATTGCAATTGTAGAAGGTAAGCCCAAACTACTTTCAACCTTTCAATATATCTATGATGCGCTAGGCATTGAATCAGAAGAGGAAGTTCCCTTTAAATGAGTATCACCAAGCTTATTTTGAATAGTGTTCCACGTCCATGGCTCATACGACTGAGCTACTTGGTAAGACCACTACTTATTTGGTTTTACAAAGGAGATCAAGTAACAGACCCTATCGATCAGAGAAGCTTTCGAAGTTTTCTCCCTTATGGATACAAACAACTTAGAAAGGGGGTTCTCTCTCCTTCTACCCTATCCCTCGAAAGACATAGAGCCTTATGGTTATATCTCAAGAAAGAGACCATCTTACTGAAAAGTCCTTCAAAAATTGAATTACTTCATATTGCCCCCGAGCAGTGCTTTCATTCTATTTTCAAAAAAAAAGAGAATCTTAATTACACCACCTTCGATTTAAATTCTCCACTTGCTGAAGTTCACGGTGATATCACAAAACTACCATTCAAAGAAAACACTTTTGATTGTATCCTTTGTAATCATGTGCTTGAACATATTGAAAACGACAACCTAGCCATGAAAGAATTATTTCGAGTGATGAAACCTGGCGGATACGGAATTGTTCAAGTACCCATGCAGCCTAATCGACTAATGACCTACGAAGATTTTAGCATCACAGACCCAAAAAAGCGAGTTAAACAATTTGGTCAATACGATCACGTGAGGTGGTACGGCAGAGATGACTACTTTACTCGATTAGTAGATGTAGGTTTCACCACCCAGAAAGTAAGAGTAAATGAATTCTTCTCTAATGAAGAGATCAATCGCTACGGTTTAGATGTCAATGAAATCATCCCGGTTATTCAGAAGCTACTGTAAACTTACCCGTTTGAATAGTTTCGAAATCGTCTCCATCAGCGTAGATTAGGAAAACAGATAACCCTTCTTGTGCGATTAGTCGTTTTGAATCTTCAAGAGGCATGGTCATAAATGCGGTGGCAAAGGCATCGGCAGTGGCACAATCCGGTGCAATTACACTGGCTGATAAAACCGAAGAGGGAACTGCTAGTCCGGTCAAAGGATTAATCGTATGAACATAACGTTCACCGGTTAACGAATCAATTCGAAATTTTCGATAATTCCCAGAAGTGGCCATGGATTCATCGGTAAGTGTAATCGTTCGTGTGATCGAGCGTTCACCTTCTTTTGCTTGTGGATCATCAATACCAACACGCCAAGATGTTAAGCTATCTAGGTTGATTCCCTTGGTAACAATCTCACCTCCTAACTCAATGAGAAAATTTGAACTATTCTTGGCCACAAGTAAATCAGCAATTAGGTCTAATGCATACCCTTTGGCAATCGCATTAAAATCAATCCGAATACCTGGATAAGCTTTCACTAGTTCATTCGTATCAGTTAGACTAAGTTTAGAGAACCCTACAAACTGCAGCAAACTATCTACCTGGGTAGCATTGAATGCGTTTAATGATTCGGCTCCAAAACCCCAAGCGTCGACTAAAATACCCACGGTAGGATCAAAATAACCGGAAGTCAAAATGTTAATTTCGGCAGACTTCTCAAACATAAAGCGAAACAACGAATCTACTTGAACCCGCTCTCCTCGATTAATCTTACTTATATCTGACTGTGGATGATACGTAGACATCGATTGGTTCAGCCTATCAAATAGCTCAGAAAGCGACTGGTCTAACTCTAAATCTTCATCAGCATAGGCTATGATAGAGTAAGTAGTACCTAATGCGGCACCCGTGTATTGCTGCCGTGTAGGTGCATTCTTACAAGAGGCAAACAACAATAATAGAAGAAACAGTCTTTTCATAATAGCTCTTCGGCCAGATAAAGCCCTTTAAAATCAAGTTCATATCCTGTAGTCTTAGATACCTCAAGTTTACGATCTTCAGGATGATATACCCCAACACCCGCCCAGTAGGCTTTAGCTTCAAATTTTTCTGCGTGGTCTACAACTTTGTTAAGCAAAGCACGATCAGGAGATAAAGGATCTGACGGATATAAAAATCCCCGGACAACAATAAAATGCAATTCTTTTTTGAAGGTACAAACAAATTGAGGATCAACCCCCGGTTTAGAATTGACACCTAAAAACTCATAACCTGCTCCCTTTAACTGGGAACCGACCAGATTCATAGCAATTTGATGTATTTCTTTAGTGCTGAGTATACTCATGGTATCCGTTAAAAAAACCGACACGTTTAGGTGTCGGTTTTCTATGATTATCCTCCGAAATCGTCGAAACGAATATTCTCATCAGGAATACCGAAGTCTTCTCCCATCTTCGTTACTGCTTTATTCATAAGTGGGGGTCCACAGAAATAAAGTTCGATGTCTTCAGGAGTTTCGTGCTGATTCAGGTACTGTTCGATTACACAATTGTGGATAAAACCAACAAAACCGTCACCAGACTCATCATTAATGTCCTTTTTAACTTTCCAATTATCTTCTTCTAAAGGTTCAGAAAGGGCCATATAGAATTTGAAGTTAGGGAACTCCTTTTCTAACTGCTTAAAGTGATCGATGTAGAAAAGTTCGCGCTTCGAGCGACCTCCATACCAATACGTAACTTTACGATTCGTACGAAGTGTTTTGAATAAGTGATAAAGATGCGAACGCATCGGAGCCATACCTGCTCCACCACCAACATACAGCATCTCAGCTTCAGACTCATTGATGAAAAACTCACCAAAAGGTCCTGAAATAGTCACAGGGTCACCGGCTTTTAATCCAAAAATATAAGAAGAGGCAACTCCGGGGTTGACGTCTGCCCATCCGTTTTTATTACGATCCCATGGTGGAGTAGCAATACGAACGTTAAGCATAATCTCTCTGCCTTCAGCAGGAAAAGAGGCCATCGAATAAGCTCGTTCTACATTCTCTGGATTTTTCATCACAAGAGGCCAAAGATTGAACTTGTCCCACTCGGCTCTAAACTTTTCAGGATCATCGTGCTCTTCAGGGTGAGCCGTGATATCAATATCGCTGTAATTAACCTCGCAGGCGGGAATCTCGATTTGAATGTAACCCCCAGCCTTGTAATTCATATCTTCTGGAATTTCTACTACGAATTCCTTAATAAAAGAGGCCACATTGTAATTACGAACTACTTTTCCTTCCCATTTTTTGATACCAAATACCTCTTCAGGAATTTCTATTTCCATGTCTTGCTTTACCTTAACCTGACAAGCTAGACGCGCCCCGTGCTGTAGCTCTTTTTTAGAGAAATGAGGGGTCTCTGTGGGTAGTGCCTCTCCTCCACCTGATAGTACGTGACACTCACACTGAATACAAGTTCCACCGCCCCCACATGCCGAAGGCAAGAAAACTTTCTGATTTCCCAAGGTTGAAAGTAACGAAGACCCTGAAGGAACTTCAACTTTACGCTCTCCATTGATCGTAATGGTAACAGGACCTGAAGGTGAAAGCTTTTGCTTGGTAAAAAGCAATAAACCAACCAATAATAGCGTTAAAACTAGAAACGCAAGTACGGTTACGATAACGGTCCCTCCTATAGCAGCTAAAAACATAATTTCTTCCTTTATATCGTTTAGTTAATCGACGCGATGGTTTCTTCAGCATCAGAAGTATCATCAGCTTCTAAACCTGTTGTTTCATTTAATTCATCCGAAGTAGTTGGCGCCTCAACCTCAATAGCTTCAACAACCGTTTCTTCAACTACTGGTGGTTCATTATCACCCGTTAACATTCCACCAAAACTTTGGAAACCGATACCCATAAGTCCGGTAATAATGAATGTGATACCTAAACCTCTTAGTGATGCAGGTACTGCAGAGTATCTGATTTTCTCTCTAATTGCAGCGATAGCTAAAATGGCTAGAAACCATCCGATACCTGAGCTAATACCATAATTTAAGGCTAGGGCTAGACTAGGGATTTCTCTAGCTTGCATAAAAAGAGAACCCCCTAATATCGCACAGTTTACAGCGATAAGAGGCAAGAAAATACCTAATGAATTGTATAATGCTGGTGCAAACTTCTCAACTACAATCTCTACGAGCTGAACCATGGTTGCAATAGTCGCAATAAAAAGAATAAAAGAAAGGAAGCTTAAGTCGTAATCAACAAATTCCTCACCCAACCAAGCTAATGCTCCTGGTTGAAGAACGTACTGATCAAGAAGCCAGTTCATAGGAACAGTAACTGCAAGCACGAAGATTACTGCAGCACCTAAACCTACTGCTGTAGATACCTTTTTAGAAACCGCTAAATAGGAACACATCCCTAAGAAAACGGCGAATACCATGTTGTCAATAAATATTGACTTGAAAAATAATTCTAAGTGTTCTAACATAACCGTAGTTGTTAAGCTTCTTCAATTAATTGTGGATTACGCGAACGCTGAACCCAAATGATAATTCCTACCACGATAAGTGCCGCAGGTGGAATAATCATAAATCCGTTATTTTCATATCCATAGGCATAAAGGCCTGTTTTCGCTATAGGATCTCCTAAAACTGCATAGCCTAATAAGGTTCCTGAGCCTAATAATTCTCGAAAAAATCCAATGATTATTAGAATTACACCGTAACCTAGTGCGTTACCGATACCATCCAAGAAGGATTTCCAAGGACCATTACCTAATGCAAAGGCTTCGAAACGCCCCATGATAATACAGTTGGTAATGATAAGGCCTACGAATACAGAAAGAGTCTTACTTAGCTCATAAGCGAATGCCTTTAATACTTGATCAACAATGATTACAAGTGTTGCAACTACCACTAGCTGTACGATGATTCGAATCTTAGACGGAATCACATTTCTTAATAATGAAATCACGACGTTACCTACCCCAAGTACGAAGAGTACGGAGAAGGCCATGACTAATGAGGCTTTTAACTCTGCAGTAATCGCAAGTGCCGAACAAATACCAAGTACCTGAATAGTAATCGGGTTGTTATCAGCAAGCGGATCTAAGACGAGTTGTGCATCCTTTTTTGAAAGTATTCCCATATCTATTGGATTCGTAAAGTTTCTAAATAAGGTTGATAGAGCTTAACGCTTTCGTTAATCATAGCGGTAACTCCATTTCCGGTGATGGTAGCTCCTGCTAATGCATCTACCTGGCCATCGGTCTTGTCAGCGTTTAACGGATCGTTGTTTCCTTTCACTACGGATACTCCTTTATACCCTCCATCTCGGTAGATAGACTCGCCAGCGAAATCATCCATGAAGAAACGCATTTTAATATTTGCTCCAAGACCCGGGGTTTCTCCTTTATGATCAAAGTAAACACCAGATACTACCAAGTTTTCATCAAGTGCTAAGTATCCCCAGATAGCATCCCATAATCCTTTACCGTACATCGGGATGATGTAGTATCGCTTACCGTCATTTTCTCCAACGAAAAACGGCAGTTTACCCTCTTCGCCTGACTTGATTAGATCTAACTCTTTTTTGAGATCAATTTTGGCGTAAGCATCTTCAAATGATTCTGCCTTACCATTTACAATTACGTATTGTTCCTTAATAATTTCCTGAAATTTCTCTGCCACTTCGGTGGTTGGAATAAAAGACACGCTACCCTCATCAGCATTTGCATTTACACCCATGGCGTACAGGATATTTTGTTGCTTTTCAAATCGCTGATTTTCTCCAATCCTATCTTTAAGTCCGGTCGCAGCCAGAGCTAGGATTGAACCTACAATAGCTACCATCACCACTGAAAAAAGGATGGTATATGAATTCTTATCTGTATTGATTGCCATAGCTTGTATAATTATGCAGATTGAGTTTCTAAAGAAGCTGTTTCTTCGGTGTAAATAACCGCCTTTTCTGCGCGCTTCTTACGACGCTTAACATTTGCTTGAACTACATAGTGATCGATAGTTGGAGCGAATACATTCATAAGCAGGATCGCCAAGAAAACACCTTCTGGGTAACCTGGGTTGAATACTCGAATCATCACAGAAATGAATCCGATAAAGAATCCGTAAAACCACTTTCCTTTGTTCGTTTGTGAACCGGTTACCGGATCAGTTGCCATATAGACGATACCGAAGGCTAGACCACCAACAATGAGGTGTTTCCAAAAATCAAAGGCCATTAGACTATAAAACTTACTGTAGGTTCCTATCCATCCGAAATCAACTACTGCGTTGAAAATCAGACCCATGGCAAGTGCTCCTAAAACGGCACTAAGCATGATTCTCCAACTTGCAATCTTTGTGAAGATTAGATAAAGACCTCCAAACAAAATAAGTAAGGCCGAGGTTTCACCTACTGATCCAGGTATAAAACCGAGGAACATATCTGAAATGGAATAGGCATAATCCTCTGCTCTATTTTGCGCCAAATAACCTAAAATAGTTTCACCCGAAATCGCATCAGTTGAATTGGCCTTAGTTAAACCATCAACTGCTCCGTGTACCCAAACCTTATCTCCACTCATCCATGTCGGATAAGCAAAAAATAAAAAGGCACGAATCGTAAGTGCGGGATTCAAAATATTCATACCCGTTCCTCCGAAAACTTCTTTACCAATGACAACTCCAAATGCAACAGCAATCGCTAGCATCCAAAGTGGAGTGTCTACTGGCACAATCAGCGGAACAAGAATGCCTGTTACTAGATACCCTTCTTCAACCTCATGACCTTTAATGACGGCAAATACGAATTCAATCGCTAGACCTACCCCATAAGAAACAACCAGCAGCGGCAATACTGTAGTTAGACCAACTACAAAGTTTCTCCATGTAATGAAGTGTTCTAAAACCGAAAAATTATCAGGGAAACCCTCGATAGCACTGTAGTGCTGATATCCCGCATTAAAAATACCGAACAACAATACAGGAATAAGCGCCTGAATTACCGTGTTCATGGTACGTTTTAGATCGTCAACAGCCTTAACGTGAGTTCCTGAATGCGTCACTTCATTCGGCGTGTATAAGAAGGTATGGATTGCGTTAAATGCAGGGGCCCATTTACTCCCTCTAAAGCTTTCTTTAATTTCGTGTAGTTTCTGTTTCATAACAAAAGTTAACCGAGTTCTTGTTGCATTAAATCCAACCCTTTGCGGATGATATCCTGATGAGGCTGTTTAGATATACATATAAATTCAGTAAGAGAAAAGTCTTCTGGAGCAACCTCGTAAAGACCTAAATTTTCCATATCGTCTAGATCCTTAACCATACAAGCTTTAAGTAGCTGCATCGGGAATATATCTAATGGAAAAACCTCCTCGTAGCTACCTGTAATTACAAACGCTCGGTGCTCTCCATTAGTATTCGTGTCTAAATCGTATTTTTTCTTTTTATTTAACCATGAAAAAGTAAGTGCTCTTGTCGGAGAAATCTTGTTAAAAACCGGCTTATTCCATCCGAAAAACTCATAGTCATTTCCTTCAGGTATCACCGTCAATTGGGTATTGTAAAAACCTAAAGCACCTTCTTTGGAAGTCTTCTTGCCTGTAAGCACGTCTCCATTGATAAATCGCTGGTCACCCTCTTTAACGCCTAAAGCATCAAATATACCTGTTAACTCTGCTCCGATTTTTGACTTGATATACTGCGGAGCTAGTACCGAAGAACCCGTTACCGCAAGCGTTCTTGAGGCATTGTATCTGCCCGTTAAAAGAAGCTCACCGATAATTACTAAATCTTGAGCGGCAATGGTCCAAACCAATTCCCCTTTACTGATTGGGTCTATGGTAGCAATTTGAGTTCCTACCAATCCTGCTGGATGAGGCCCACTAACGGTATGAAGATGAACGTGATCTAAGGTTCCAAAAACAGAATTTTCTGTAGACTCTACTCCGAGGTG
>JAAZVG010000187.1 GCA_018623655.1 Flavobacteriaceae bacterium | reverse complement strand
TAGCCTTTTTGTCTAAGTACGTCGGTGAACAATACATGAGTAATCTAGGGAGTGAAGTTTCAACCCTCGATGTGCTCGAGGCTTATTTCACTAGCGACTTGAACTTAGTCTATCAGATTCAACCTAAGTCAGTTTTTAAGTCAATTACCTTCACCGCACTTATTAATAACATCTTCAATTCAGAATATGTAGACCGAGGCTATTACTATACCTATGATTATCTGGGAAGCAATGGTGAGACAATCACCGCTGATGGAGCAGGGTATTATCCACAGGCTACTGCAAACTTCTTAACTGGCGTGACCTTTAAATTTTAATCACCAAAGAGTGATCTAAATCGATTCGGCCGATGTGTTTGGCCTTTTAAAATTCCATACATTGGTAATAGAATTTTCAAACACATCGGCTATTTATGGCAAAAAGAGATCCTTACGCCGCGCTAAGAATTAAAGAGTTCAATATCTTTTTAGCGCTTCGATTTGTTTTAGTTTTTGCCTGGTCGATGCAGTTCATTGTCGTTGAATGGCAAGTTTATTCACTAACTAAAGACCCACTTTCTTTAGGAATTATTGGTCTGATGGAAATCATACCGGCACTTGGTATGGCATTATTTGCTGGCCATATCGTTGATCAAAAAGAAAAACGTAACCTATTTCTAAAGATTATCAGCCTTTTCTCACTTATTAGTCTAGGCTTATTCTTCATCTCTGGAGATTCAATTACTTGGAGTACAAACACTATTCTCTACTCGATTTACGCTTTTGTTTTTTTTGGAGGACTCCTAAGATCCTTCTTTGGACCAACCATTTTTTCACTGATTGCACTTATTGTACCTAAAAAAGTGTATCCGAACGCAGCAACCTGGAGCAGTTCAACCTGGCAAATGGCTTCAATTTTAGGACCAGCTGTGGGAGGTTTTACCATTAATTGGATAGGTATTCACTGGTCCTTATGCATCGTATTTGTACTAGTAATGGTAGCGCTTGTTCTAGGCACCATGATTTCGAAAAAGCCCGTTTTAAACCCAAAAATTGGAGAGCCTGTTCTTGAAAGTTTAAAAGAGGGCATACGTTTTGTATTTAATACCAAAGCGGTTCTAGGTGCACTTAGTCTAGATATGATTGCTGTTCTTTTCGGAGGTGCAGTAGCCTTACTCCCCGTCTTCGCTCAAGACATACTGAAGGTCGGATCTGAAGGCTTCGGAATTTTACGAGCAGCTCCAGCAATAGGTGCTTTTTTAACCATGCTAATCACCGCCTATATCCCCATAAGCAGAAAGGCGGGTCTAAAACTTTTAGTAGCCGTATTCGGGTTTGGTGTCTCAATCATCGTATTCGGACTTTCAACCATCTTCTGGGTATCAGTCATGGCATTATTCTTCAGTGGAGTCACCGACGGAGTATCAATGGTAATCCGCCAGACTATTTTACAGCTAAAAACACCCGATCATATGAGAGGTAGAGTCGCTTCGGTAAACACCATGTTTGTAGGTTCATCGAATGAACTCGGCGCCTTTGAAAGTGGACTTACGGCGAAATTAATGGGTACGGTAACCGCTGTTGTCTTTGGAGGTAGTATGACCATTCTAACCGTGCTTACCACAGGTATAATCTCACCAAGTTTTAGAAAATTAGATCTAGAAAGCGATCTTGAAGCTCACGAAAAAAGCGAGTAATTAGGCAAGGTCTTTAATAAGGTCAAGCGCCGCTTCTGCCTCTGATTCTAAAACATAAAGTTCTACCTCGTCAGGCAAGGTTCCAAAACCAGCTAGACGACCAGATTCATTGATGTTCTTAATAAGCGGTGTAATTCTGTGCTCTCTTAAAATCTGTACGGCTCCTTGAACGATGATTGCGCTACTAGTCATAATTCTCACGTGTCTGTTCATCTCTATTCTTTACAATGAATATATAACTCTTGCAGTTAGCAATCTAGGTTGAATAAAAGTCTGAGAAGAAAATACAGATATATTATTCGCAGTATTTTGAATTTGAGCGTCAATGTTTAATAGGTTTGATCCTCTTAATTCGTATTCCCATTTTGAATCCTTATCTCGTCTATATTTTAAAGAAGAATTTAAGGTCTGAAAAGCAAATTTATTCTGCTCATTCGATTGGTCGTTATAGCTATAATCTATCTCAAGGGTAATACTCTTTTTGATATAGGCATCGAAAGAAGCAGTTACCGAATTTCGAATAAACTGCGTTTCACGATTTCCTTGATTATTGTCTGTTACACTATAACGATATCCCAATCTTATATTCGGGGCATACCTAAAATTCGTGTTGATACCAGGACCAATAGTTTTACTAACGCCTTTATTTACAGATTGTCTTCCCTGTATAAATTGGTTGAGTTTATTGTAATTCAAAGAAGCGCTGGTTGAAAAACGAAGTTTACCCACGGTTTTTTGAATCCTTCCACTAAAATTAGCATTTTCATCAGCAAAACCTGAGTTGAAAAAAGTGTTGGTTCGAATGACATTTTCAAAATTCGTTAAAGAGCGTATAGGATCAATATTCTTAGAATAGGCTCCTCTGAAAAACACATTCGTGTTATTAAAAAGGTTAAAGCTTCGATACAATAAACTCAATGTTCTAGTTACTCCATTGGTAAGTGTGGGTTCACCATACTGAAAGCTATTGTAGTTATTCATAATAAGGCTTTGGGCTAGTCTAGAAACATCGGT
>JAAZVG010000186.1 GCA_018623655.1 Flavobacteriaceae bacterium | reverse complement strand
TTTGATGTAAATAAGAGTACGTTTCCGACCCTTCTTATGGAGTCGTTTGGGAAGAATCCGATCATCGCGTATGTTCTTTCTGGCATTCTTACAAGTATATTCTACAGCGACTTTATACTACCCATTGAATTAAATACCGAAACAGTCAAATTTTTGATAGACCTCGGCTTGGCCCCTAAATTGTCATCTCTTATTTATGCCCTGATTTACGTCGGAATTATCAGTATTCCTACAATCATGCTCTTTAAGCGTAAGATCTTTATTCGTTTGTAGCACTAAGCCCTATCTTCGCGTCTATGAATGCAATTAACGATCTCATTGCTGCATTATTGCCTTACACTGAGGGTGCGATGCTGGTTTTACTTCTCGGTGGAGGACTCTTTTTAGCCCTCTATTCAAGGTTCACACCCTATCGCAATTTCAAACATGCTATTGAGATTACCCGTGGTAAATACGATAAAGAAGGTGCGACCGGAGAAGTGTCTCACTGGCAAGCCTTATCTGCGGCGATTGCCTCAACGGTAGGTCTTGGGAATATTTCAGGTGTGGCGATTGCGGTTTATCTAGGGGGTCCTGGAGTGATTTTCTGGATCTGGATGACCGCATTGCTGGGTATGGCTATTAAATACTACAGCTGCTCCTTAGCCGTGATGTATCGCGGTGTTGATTCAGAGGGTGTGGCTCAAGGAGGCCCTATGTATTATATGACTCGAGGGCTAGGGAAATTGGGCGCTCCACTCGCTATTTTCTATGCGATAATGGGTATGATCGGATACCTAGCCATTTTTCAAGCCAATCAGTTCACTCAAACGTTTATGGAGGTGGTTAGGCCCAATGAGACACTTGTCGATTTAGGATCTGCTGTTGCATGGAAAGCGCTTATCGGATTGGTTTTAGCTTCGATCACAGCAACAGTGATCTTTGGTGGAGTTCAAAAGATTGCACAGGTAGCGACTCGAATTGTTCCCCCTATGGTTGGGTTTTACCTTTTGGCTGTGCTCTTTGTTTTAGCTACGAATGCAGGAGGTATTCTTCCCGCTTTCAAATTGATTCTTACCGAGGCGTTTAATTTCGAAACGGCCGTCACTGGCGGTTTATGGGGGGTGATTATTTTAGGTGCGCGTAGAGCGATGTTCTCTAATGAGGCCGGTCTAGGTTCTGCCCCCATGTATCACGGACAATCAAAAACCGATGAGCCCGTTCAAGAAGGATTAGTAGCGATGCTCGGTCCATTTATTGACACCATCGTGGTTTGTACCCTAACTGCCTTAGTCATTCTGATTAGTGGCGCGTATCTAGAGGCTGAAACTAATGGGATACTCATGACACTCATCGCATTCAAAAAGACTCTGTTCGGATGGGGAGACGTGCTACTCATGATTGCTGTTACGGCATTTGCACTCTCAACGATCCTGACCTACTCTTATTATGGAGTAAAAAGCCTGTCTTTTTTAGCCGGTAACAAAATCGGAAAAAGCTTCAATTATTTCTACATTATTACTATCATCATTGCTGCCATCGCCTCAGTAGATCTGGTTGTCAACTTAATGGATCTCGCTTATGCGCTGATGCTTATCCCTAACATGATTGCGGTGCTTCTTTTAGCCCCTAAGGTAAATGCGGCCGCTTCAGATTACTTTAAGCGTTATAAAGAAAGTAAGCTATGAGTCACCGCTCAGGTTATGTAAATATCATTGGAAACCCAAATGTGGGTAAATCGACCCTTATGAATGCATTAGTCGGTGAACGTTTATCAATCATCACTTCAAAGGCTCAGACTACCAGGCATCGTATTCTAGGTATTGTAAATGAAGAGAATTACCAAATCATCTTTTCTGATACCCCAGGAATCATTGATCCCGCCTACGCGCTTCAAGAGTCTATGATGGATTTTGTAAAAACCGCCTTCGAAGATGCTGATGTTTTGGTTTATCTCGTTGAGATTGGAGAGAGAGGTTTAAAAGACGAACTCTTCTTCAAGAAACTCCAGGCTTCAAAGGTTCCGCTTCTCTTGTTGATTAATAAGATTGATACCACCGACCAGGTGCGTCTTGAAGAGGCGGTAGCGAACTGGTCAGCGGTTTTACCTCATGCAGAGATACATCCGATATCTGCCCTTGAGGGATTCGGGGTAGAAGGGGTAATGAACCGCATTAAAGAATTGCTTCCCCTCGGGCCTGCCTACTTTGATAAGGAGCAACTTACCGATAAAACCGAACGTTTTTTTGTGAGTGAGACGATTCGCGAGAAGATTCTTCTGAACTACAAGAAAGAAGTTCCTTATTCGGTTGAGATTGAGGTCGAGAGCTTTAAAGAAGAAGAAAAACTCATCCGAATTCGTGCAATAATTATGGTTGAGCGAGAAACTCAAAAGGGAATCTTAATAGGTCACCAAGGAAAGGCGCTTAAACGTGTAGGAACTGAGGCTCGAAAAGATTTGGAATCCTTTTTTCAAAAACAAATACACTTAGAACTTTACGTAAAGGTAAATAAGGATTGGCGCAGTAATGAAAATCAGTTGCGCCGATTCGGATATCAAGGTTAGAATCACTTCTCTTAACAAAATTCGGCTACCTTTGCGCCTACAAATTTTTCTATGGGAGCTATCGTTGCTATTGTGGGACGTCCGAACGTTGGAAAGTCGACTTTTTTTAACCGACTCATTCAACGCAGAGAGGCTATTGTCGAT
>JAAZVG010000055.1 GCA_018623655.1 Flavobacteriaceae bacterium | reverse complement strand
GCAGAGGAGTCTTCTGACGAAACAGTTGAAGCTCCTGCTACTGAAGAAGCTCCTGCAGAGGAGTCTTCTGACGAAACAGTTGAAGCTCCTGCTACTGAAGAAGCTCCTGCAGAGGAGTCTTCTGACGAAGAGAAACCAGCTGAATAATTGGTTTTATGCGACTCGAGTCCTGCTATCAACTAGGACATATCGCATCAAAGTTTAGCTTCAAGGGTGAGGTACTTTTAAAATTAGACACTGATTACCCTGGTGAATATCATGAAATGGAATCTGTTTTTGTTCGGTTAGAGCATGAATTGGTTCCATTTTTTATTGAGCGCTCCCGTTGGCATAATGGTTCGCTTCGGGTCAAGTTTGAAGGGGTTGATTCTGAATTAGATGCCACCGGCCTAATCGGCAAATCAATTTATCGTCCACTCAGTGAACTTCCTGAATTAGAAGAGGGGCAGTATTATTATCATGAACTGATTAGTTTCGAAGTGGTTGATCGTTCTTTTGGTAGTATCGGAGAATTAGTTGGTGTAAATGACAGTTCAACTCAGGCCATTTTTATAATTGATCACAAGGGTAAAGAAGTTCTACTACCTGCGGTGGATGAAATCATTGATTCGATAGATAAAGACCAAAAGCGTATCTTGGTATCAGCGCCTAACGGCCTTATAGAACTTTATTTAGAGCCCTAAGGGTGTTTAGATTCAAAGAATTTTCCATAAATGATAGCGATGTTGCGATGAAAGTCGGTACTGATGGAGTACTACTTGGCGCCTGGTCTCGTACATCGAATCCTAAGAAGATTTTAGATGTAGGTTGCGGTACTGGCTTAATTGCTCTTCAATTAGCCCAGCGTTTCCCTTCAAGCAATATTACCGCAATTGATATTGATGATCGTGCTTATAAGGCTACTAGGACTAATTTTTTCAATTCACCCTGGTCAGAGAGACTCGCAGTATTAAAGGGTGATTTTTTAGACAACTCCTTAGTTATTGCCTCTGACTTTGATTTGATTGTTTCGAATCCGCCATATTTTCAGGGAACTAATACCCATAAAAATACAAGAACCGTTGCGAGAAATTCGAAGCATTTGCCGCTTAATGAACTAATTAAATCAGCCTATCGTATTCTGAATGAGGGAGGAGTTTTCTCGCTGATCTTGCCCTTTGACCGTTTTTCAGAGGCACAAACGATTGCCGTAGATACTGGATTTAAAATCAGAAGGTATTGTCTGGTCAAGGGCCGTGCAGAGTTGCCAGTAAAGCGGGTGATGCTAGAACTTCAAAAAACGACCTCGGCAATAGTAGCTGAGCGAGAAGAATTAGTGATCGAGATTGAAAGACATCTTTATACCGAAGAATATCGTCATCTTACAGCGCCATTTTATTTAAATTTTTAATTGGAGGTATTACTTAGATATTCGCAGCGCTCCTTTCTTTTTACTTCAATACTCCTGAACCCGAATTCTGTACAGACGAATCCTTCGATAAGGTAGATTCCTTTTGATAGTACGGGATATTTTTGAGCTGTTTCAGGAAATGAAGTGGTGTCAAAAACGGCGCCGTTTACATCTAAGTAGGTGGCAAACTGCATGATCTTTCCATTCTTTGTTTTAGTATTTTTCACCGTAACCAGATAACCTAGTATTCGCACTTCCTTTCGATCGTAGTGTTCTAGTTGGTCTGCGGTAACGCCTTGAATGGGAGTTTTTAAAAGTTCAAAAGTCATTGAAAGTGGAAATCCTAAAAGTTCCCAGAGTTCATAGGTTCTTTCGATTGCTGATTCTTTGAGATGTGCTAGACTTACTCCCTTTCGCTCTGAGGCGAAAAGTTTAGGTTGAAAGGTTCTTTGTTCGCTATTTTTTAAACCTAACGCTTGCCATAATAGCGAGTGTTTATTTTCATGGGTGAAGCTGAAGGCTCCGGCCCGTATTAAAAGTTCTATTTGCGAACTGCCTATGGGTACCCGGTCAATAAAGTCAAATAAACTTTTGAATTTCCCTCTAGTTCTGGCCTCTACTATTTTTATAACGCTTCGTTCTTCTAATTCTTTAAGAGCTATAAAGCCTAGGTATAATTCGTTTTGGATGATCTTATGTTCAATATTGCTCTTGTTGATACAAGGGGTATGCACTCTTGCACCTAGTCTACCCGCTTCTTTGAGATAGAATTCTATCCCGTAGAATCCTCCTCCATTATTGATTACAGCCGTCAGATATTCAAGTGGATAGTAGGCCCTAAGGAATAAACTTTGATAACTCTCAACAGCATAAGAAGCGGAGTGCCCCTTGGCAAAGGCATAGCCAGCGAAACTTTCGATTTGTCTCCATACTTCACTTACTTCTTCTTCGGGATACCCTTTTTGTTTACCGTTTTCGAAAAATTGTGCCTTGATACGGTTGAATTCAGCCTTTGATCTCGACTTACCACTCATTCCTCTGCGTAGTACATCGGCTTCAGCAAGACTTAAACCTCCGTAATAGTGTGCGACTTTGATGACATCTTCCTGATAAACCATAACTCCATAGGTCTCGGGCATAATGCTTAGAAGTACAGGGTTGGCTCTTTGGTGTATTTTTTCAGGATTTTGATGTCTCAGTATATATTCATTCATCATTCCACTTTGAGAAACCCCGGGTCTAATAATCGAGCTCGCAGCAACAAGACTTAAGTAATTATTCACTTTAAGTTTCTGTAAGAGCATTCGCATAGCGGGAGATTCGATGTAGAAACACCCCATACAGTCGCCTCGGGCTAATAGTTTATTGATGTTAGCGTCGTGTTTAAGGGTTTCAATTTGGTGAATATCTACACACTTATTTTGATTTTGTTCGATAAGCTGTATTGCGTCTGCAATCTTTGATAGACCTCGTTGAGATAGGATATCGAATTTGTGAAGCCTAGCGTCTTCAGCGATGTGCATATCAAGATGTATCGTTCGAAACCCTTTGGGTGGAAAAAAGGTAGTGGCATAATAGTGTATAGGCTTTTCAGTAATAAGCATCCCTCCGGCATGTATGCTAAAGTGATTGGGTAGGCCTTCAATAAACTTAGAATAGTGCAATACTAGTCTCTGCAGCTCATCACTCTCCTTGTTGCGACCTAGGGGTTTTGTATTAGCTACTAGTGCATCAATTTCTTCCTTAGAGAGTCCAAATACTTTTCCGATTTCTCTGATTACTGCTCTTTTTTGAAAGGTTACATATGCGCCTAGTAAACACACATTGAAATACCTCTCAAATAAATATTGAATCATTTGGTCTCGTTCTCGCCAAGAAAAATCAATGTCAAAATCGGGAGGGCTACTTCGGTATTTGTTAATAAAACGCTCAAAGTAGAGATTGAGCTCGATAGGATCGACATCAGTAATGCGTAAGAGATAAGCTACAAGGCTATTGGCCCCACTACCTCTTCCTACATAGAAAAAACCTCTCTTTCTAGCTTCTCTAGTGAGATCCCAGTTAATTAAGAAATAGGTGGTAAAGGATTTTTCACAGATCAATTGCAGTTCTTTAGCTAGTCGTACGTGCAGCTCTTTGGGTTTTTCGTTAGGATACCGGTACGCTATGCCTTCTTGACATAAACGCCTGAGTAGCCACTCATCTTCTTCCTGTTTTTTCCCAAATAATTGTTGGTTTTCTGAAGGGAGTCTGGGGTCAAAAGAATACTCAAATGAGCATTTTTTGCTGAGGCTCGTGGTTTGCTCTAATAAAAAGTCAAGATCGTTAACCGCTTTTTTTAATTCGTCGATATCAAGCATTTGATGATCGATATCTCCTTGTTCTTCGACGGCTAGTTTGCTGAGTAATGTGTTACTGTTAATAGCCCTTAGAAGTCGATGGGTATTAAAGTCTCTTTTAGACCGAAAACTGACAGGGCTAAGAAATACAAGTTGTTCTTTGTTTTCAATAAGTCTGCTAAATCGCAAGCGGTTGAGGTCTTTGATTGATACCCCTATATAATGATTGGGAAGTGTGATTTGTAAATTTTCAATTTGTACCTGAGTAAAGGGGTAAATAAAGCTTACCTCGTCGAGATTTGGAGCATATTTTGGATATCCTTTTTTTGAGGCTTGAACCTCTGATACGAATTGATTGAGATTATAGAAACCTTGTGTACTTCTCGCGATTGCTACATAAGCCTTTGAGTTTTTATTTCGGCAGTCAATACCTATAATAGGTTGTATGCTTTTTTTTTGACAGTATTTAACAAAGGATAATACAGCAGCACTGTTGTTGATGTCGGTTAGTGCGGCGAAAGAATAACCTTTAGCAATAGCTAGGTCGACGAGCTCTTCTTCTGAGATCGTTCCGTATCGTAGGCTGTAATAACTGTGGCATTGTAGATACATTATTGCTTGCGGTGAGCGAGTACGATAGGGGCGTTTCCGTTAAATGGGTTTTCAATTCGTCCGATAGTTTTAGCACCTAGACTCGAGGCTCTGAGAATACTTCGGTCGCCAAATCGAAGCCTTATTTTGTCTATGGCTTGATAGAGCTGAATCGCTGATTCGTTATCGTCAAATAGGTTGATCTGATAGTTACCTCCTGCTAAGTGACTGAATCTGACTCCGATCAACCGAACTCTTAGTCGTCGGTTATATAAAGTGTTGAATAGCTCTAATATTCTAGGAATTAGCAAATGATCTGCGCTAGTGTAGGGTATTTTTAATTGCCTGCTCTGAGTGTCGAAGTCGGCATATCTTATTTTAACGCTCACGCAGGAGGTTAATTTTTGACCTCTTCTGAGTTGATAGGCTAGGTTCTCGGTCATTGCGATAAGCAATTCTCTCAATAGAGTCATGTCTATGGTATCGTAGTCAAAGGTTCTTTCGGTAGAGATCGATTTTCTTTCATTGTAAGTGATTACAGGGCTATTATCTATTCCTTGCGCTCTTCGCCAAATGACTCCACCTATCTTACCTAGGGTCTGTAAAAGAAGCTCTTCGGGTAATTTTTGAAGGTCGCTGACGATTTTGATGCCTAATCGCTGCAGTGTTAGCCCTGTTTTGTTACCTATCATCGGAATTTTTCGAATGGAAAGCGGGGCTAGAAATTGCTTCTCGTATCCTTGATCGATTTTAATTTGATTGTTGGGTTTCGCTTCGCCGGTGGCCACCTTAGAAACTATTTTGTTTATGGATAGCCCAAGCGATATTGGCAATCCACTTTCTCTGATGATCTTGGTTCTTAGTTCTGAGGCGAACTTATAAGTGCCGAAAAATTGATCCATCCCACTTAGATCTGCGTAGAATTCATCGATACTGGCTTTCTCAAAAGCAGGCACCTCTGATTTGATAATCTCAGTGATGAGATCTGAATATTTGGTGTAAGTACCCGAATTGCCTCTTAATACAATGGCTTCTGGACAGAGTCTGCGAGCTAATTTCATAGGCATTCCTGAGTGTACGCCAAAGGTTCGTGTTTCATAGCTACAAGCAGCCACTACTCCGCGATCACTGATACCGCCGACTAGAAGAGGTCTTTTCTTAAGTTCGCTGTTAATGAGCCGCTCTACAGAGACGAAAAAACTGTCTAGATCTAGATGTAAGATACTTCGATTCACTATTCAAAATTATGGAATTATTCCAAATATTAGGAAATATTCCTTTAATGAAGTTTTCAACAATCGGATAAAAAAATTGCCCCTATATTTGTAGTGTTGTGTTGTGCAGGTAAAACTGCATCAAGTGTGGTATCCACAGTGATACTGACCTTTGAAAGGCTTTCCTTAGGGGAGGCTTTTTTTGTTTCTAGCCCATTAGTACTTTTAGGACTTTAAAAAATATCGCTCATGGAATTAAGTGAATTAATACGAACTCGAAGAAGTGTATATCCCAAGTCTTTCAACGACCTCCCAATCGCTGACAAGCTTATCGAAGAGATGCTTGAAGCGGCCCGTTGGGCGCCTACTCATAGAAAGACTCAACCTTGGCGATTTGTAGTAATTCGATCAGAAGCACGTGACCGACTCGCTGATGCTATTGGGGAAGCGTATTCTAATACGGCTCATAAATTCAGTCAAATCACTCATGATAAGTTGCGATCAAATGCAACTAAATCTCAGGTAGTCATTGCTATTTGTATGAAGAGAGACCCGAAGGAATCGCTTCCCGAGTGGGAAGAAGTTGCAGCGGTGGCGATGGCTGTTCAGAATCTATGGCTAAGCAGTCATGAAAAAGGTATTGGGGGCTATTGGAGTTCTCCAGGTATAGTTCAGTATTTAGGAGATTTTCTTGAATTAAAAGAAAGAGAGCGTTGTTATGGATTATTCTACATGGGTTACTATGATGAAAAACCTGAAGACTCAAAACGTTTACCACTCCCTGAGATTGTTCGCTACTTCGATCGTTAAATCGTTACCTTAGTAGTATGTCCGCCTCGAAAATTATCTTGGGAGTAGATCCTGGAACCACCATTATGGGTTTTGGCCTTATTCAGGTGAACGGTTCTCATATGAAATTCTTACAGATGAACGAGTTGCGCCTTCAGAAGGTAAGTGACCCTTATTTGAAACTGCGGATGATTTACGAGAGAACTATTGAACTCATCGATACTTATCATCCCGATGAGATGGCATTGGAGGCACCATTCTTTGGAAAAAACGTACAGTCAATGCTTAAATTGGGTAGAGCTCAAGGGGTTGCGATGGCCGCCGGCCTTTCTCGTCAAATACCTGTTACAGAATACCTACCAAAGAAAATTAAGATGGCGATCACCGGTAATGGTAATGCTTCGAAAGAACAAGTGGCAAAAATGCTTCAAGGGATGTTTGCTTTAAAAGAGCTTCCTAAAAATTTAGATGCCACGGATGGCTTAGCAGCTGCCGTCTGTCATTTTTATAACGCAGGTAAGCCTGAGGCGACCAAGGCCTATCACTCATGGTCAAGTTTTGTTAGTCAGAATAAAGATCGAACCAGCTAATGGCGAGTTTTTATCTCCACATTCCTTTTTGTCGACGTGCTTGTCACTATTGTGATTTTCATTTCTCGACAAAACTCGATTATATCGATCGAATGGTCGATGCGATGACCGAAGAAATGCGTTTGAGAAAAACAGACTGGCAAGAAGCTACTTTTAACACCTTTTACTTAGGAGGTGGAACCCCTTCTGTACTGAATAAGCAGCAATTACTAGTATTGAAAAATGCGGCTTTAGAACATTATTCATTTATCTCTGATTTTGAGTTTACCTTGGAGGTAAACCCTGAAGATGTGAATGAGGACCAAATAATATCCTGGAAGGAGGCTGGTGTAAATAGACTGAGTATAGGTCTTCAGTCGTTCGAAAATCGAGATTTAAAATTGATGAATCGAGTGCATAGCTCAGAAGATTCTTTGCGATCACTACAATTGGCTGTAAATCATTTCGATAGCGTATCTGTTGATGTCATTTATGGTATTCCGGGACAATCCGATGAATTGCTCCAAAAGGGTATAGAGAAGGTTATAGCTATGGGAGCAGCTCACGTTTCGGCTTACGCACTAACTGTAGAGCCTGAGACTGCTCTCGCTAGGTATATTGAGAAGGAACTTATTTCTGATATCGATGAGGAACAGACAGAACGACAATTCCTTATCGTTCTCGATACTTTGATTAATAGTGGCTTTGAACATTATGAAATTTCGAATTTTGCACTTCCGGGTCATTATTCTATTAATAACAGTTCTTACTGGAAGGGCGTTTCATATGTTGGTATAGGCCCCTCTGCACACGGTTTTGATGGTAAGAGTAGATATTGGAATATAGCCCAGAACCACAAGTATATGAATGCTATTGAAAGGGGGGTGTTGAATTTTGAAAGTGAGGAATTGACGACTAAAGATCGCTACAACGAATTCGTGATGACCTCGCTTCGAACCCAATGGGGGGTGAGTTACCAGGATCTCGAATCTGAATTTGGTACACCTTATCTAAATTACTTCAAGATGATGATTACCCCATTTTTACTCGATGCTTTACTATTTGAAGAGGAAGGGGTGGTTAGAGCTACTCGCAAGGGTAAGTTTTTAATCGACGGTATTGCCAGCGAGCTCTTCATGGTTGAACTAACTACCAATCGCACATGATAAAATTAGCCATAGAAGGAATCGAATACGTGATTGATGAGATGCTTGGTATTGATTTATCAAGAGCGGTAGGTAGTGGCGTAAATGCTTGGTATATTGATAGCCCGAAGCGAAGGCCTTTAGAAGTTGAAGGGACTATCTATAATATATCTTTTGGAGCTTCAGTAAATTTTGACCAGATCACTTTTGCTCCACATGCCCATGGTACACACACCGAAACACTCGGGCATATTGATAAAAATCAGCTTTTGATAGAGGAGTTGAGACTTCCTTTGTTTATGCCGTGTAAACTTATTCGTCCGAGTTTAGAGACCATAAATGGAGACCAGCTATTAACTAAGGAAGCATTAAATCGCTGTAATTATAAAGGGGTGAAGGCTTTAGTAATTCGATTAAATCCTAATAAAGAATACCCTATCAATTATGATCATACGAATTGGCCTTACCTCAGTGAGTCAGCCACTAAGCAACTTGTTGAAGCGGGAGTAGAACACTTGATACTTGATGTACCCTCGATCGATAAGGAAAAGGATCAGGGAGCGCTTTTGTCGCACCGTGCTTTTTGGATGCTACCAGAGTCTCCAAGAACCTCAGCAACGATTACCGAATTTGCACAGATTCCTGCCGATCTACCCGCCGGTAATTATTTACTCCAACTACAGGTAGCGCCCATTCTAAGTGATGCGGCACCAAGTCGTCCGATTCTATTTAAGCCTCTTTAGACAGTTCTGTATAGTACTTGAAGAAATAGGGGATGGTTTCAATTCCCTTGTAGTAATTGAATAGTCCATAATGCTCATTTGGAGAGTGGATAGCATCGCTGTCTAACCCGAACCCCATCAGTACTGACTTTATACCTAGAACCGACTCAAATAAGGCTACGATCGGAATACTTCCTCCTCCTCGCTGTG
>JAAZVG010000185.1 GCA_018623655.1 Flavobacteriaceae bacterium | reverse complement strand
GAGAATGATTGGTTTACTAAACACTTGGCAACCAGTATTAATCGCAGTGTTTTAATACCCGATAACAAAGAATCTACAGCACTTGGTGTTGCTATGATGGCTGGCATTGCCTCTGGTCTTTGTTCAGAAGATGTTCTGGCACAAGCAAAGACGAGAGAAGTTAGAGCAGTCTCAGAGAAGAGTAAAGAGGTATTATTCGAGTATGAAGCTTGGAAATCAATCTTAGAGAAACAGCTTTTCTAAAGCCATTTCCTGGTTTTTGAAACATATTCTTTCCATTCTTTTTCAAACAAAGTTTTTAGTTTGTTCTCTTCATGTTTAATCCAGGTATTTTCAATAATAAAAATAAATAAAACCGGGATAAGAAAAGATGATAGCGATTGAGAAAACAATCCTACCGATATTAATACGCCCAACATGCCAAGATAGATTGGGTTTCTTGAATAGGCAAATGGACCAGATGTTACTAAGTGTTCAGGCTCACCATCAGGAATATAGGTCGTTTCATGGTTTTTCAGCTCAATGAATGAATAAATAATTAAAAATATAGAAAAAGAGATCATCAAGAGTCCAATCAGTACCGATAGGTCAATTGCTATTGGAGCCACACCAATTAATAGGAATTGTAGCAATAAGCAAAGCAATAAAATGATTGGAGGAAAATTTAATTTCATTTAAGTAGTTTATCTATTTTTAACTGCTAGGACATGAAAATTAGATTAAAAATGATAGCTAAATACGACTCTAGCATTGAATGGTTCACCGACGCTAACTTGATGTACGGCATGAGCGTGAGGAAAATAAAGCTCATCGAACAAGTTCTCAAGATGTAGACGCAGTGTAAGTCGTTCGCTGTATCTGTACGAACCAGATACATCTAGACGACTATACTGTGGCAAAGTTAAAGACTCATTGTCATCCATAATTAATGATTCACCTTGCGATAAATAACCAAAACCAAGATTAAGTTTATTTGTTAGCTGGTATTGGGCATTAACTGAAAAGGTAAATTCTGGAATTTCTCGAGGTGTGCCTCCTGTTTGTGTTTTACCATTCAATGAGCTGTAACTAGCCAGAACATAGGAAAATTTTTGTCCAATGTCTCCTTTAACTTCAAGTTCATAACCATCAACACTTAGTCCCCTAATGTTATATGTTTCACCAGATATATTATCCCGCGCTGCTCTATTTTGTTGACTGTTAAAATAAGCAGCTGTTAGATTTAATTGATTATTAAGTAGTATCTTAATTCCAATTTCTTTACTTTCAAAAACGTCGGGATCCAAGCGAGCTGCACTGGAATTTAATTTTTTATATTGTTCTCCTGATCTTGGTAAAAAGCTTTCACTGTAACTTAAGTACATTGATACATTATCTTGGGGTTTGAATATTAATCCTCCTCTAGGGGACAAAGTATTGTCATTTCTTGTCTCTAAAGTGTTATTAATAAGATTCTCAACACTAATATCAAATTGATCCAATCGAGCTCCTACAACAAACTTCCAGCGTTCGCTAAGATCTATCTGATCTTGTAGATAAAATGAAGAGACAGTTATATCAGAATGAGTTTTACTATTGGGAGTTGAATAACTTAAAGAGGTATCTATACCAACACTATTTACAGAAAAGTCGATAGGTGTTGCAATAGAAAATAAATCAGTGTCGTCCTGAGTTGCTGACCAACGTGCATCCCAACGTGAATTTTCATTATTGGTTTGAATGTATTCAAAACCAAATAGCAAGGTATGAATGGTCTCACCAAAATTTATTTCATTTACAAGGTTACCAGAAAAAATAAGATTATCGCGTTTAGTTGGATCTAAATATCCGTCCATCAATACCAAACTACCATCGTAATCTGACGGATAGATATTCTGATAAACTTTGTCAAAATTATTTGTTGTAAGGTTGAAGTTTGCCTTAAATGTATCTGACATTTGATAGCTTGCTTGCACTCTATAAATTGATGCTTCTACGGTATGATAGTTAAAATCGGGGTTGCCAAATACAGTGTTTTTTAACGATGTATCTGGTCCACCATAGAGTGTAGGGATCCCTCTATCAATAAATCTTTCATGATTGATGTATTCGTATGAAAGGGTAAGGTTAAGTCCAGAATTTAAATTTAGTGTTAGTGAAGGATTTACACCAAATCTATTACCAAAGAAATAATCTCGATGATTCTCCAGCTGATCGGTATGCAGGTTGATACGCAATCCAGAGTTTATACCTAATATAAGATTACTATCTATTGCCAAATCTAACGCTCCAAAAGTATTGAGCCCTAAATTCATATGAGTAAAGTTTTCTGAAGTAACAGCTTTTTTAGTAACTCGATTTACAATGCCGCCAGTGCCTCCTCTGCCAAAAAGCAAGGCGTTTGGGCCACGCAGTATTTCTAATTGATCAACGTTGTATAAGGAGCGAAAATACTGAACATCATCACGTATGCCATCTTGAAAGAAATCGGCAGTTGATCTGATACCCCTTATGACAATAGCATCTCTATGTCCTTCCCCTTGTGAACTAGTGACACCTGGAACAAATCTAATAATATCTTCAATATTGCTAAAACCATTATTTAAAATTTCTTCATCGGTGATGATGGAAACAGTTTGAGGTACATTAAGTATCGGAACTGGGGTTTTTAAAGCACTGACTTGGTCTTGATAAAGAACTTTGCCCTTGACTACAACCTCTTCTAGATCAGAATTATTTTCACTACAAACAAAGTT
>JAAZVG010000054.1 GCA_018623655.1 Flavobacteriaceae bacterium | reverse complement strand
ATCTTTCAAAACGCACTCGAGTTTGCTGAGGTCAAAGCACGAGAGGTGATGATTCCGAGAACTGAAATTACAGCAGTTGAACTTAGAGACACCATCAGCTTGTTAAAAGATGTTTTTGTTGAGACCGGTTTTTCGAAAATTTTAGTGTATCGAGATCGTATTGATAATATCGTTGGTCATGTTCACTTATTTGATCTTTTCAAACGCCCACGAAGTATTAGAACGCTTTTAAAGCCTGTAGAATACGTTCCTGAAACGATGCCTATTCATGACATTCTGAATTTGCTTACGAAAAAGAGAAGAAGCATGGCGGTGGTTTTAGATGAGTATGGAGGCACCTCAGGAATTCTCACTATTGAAGATATTGTGGAGGAGCTTTTTGGAGAAATCGAAGACGAACACGATGTTAGCGAACTAATTGAAAAGTCCTTAGAAGAGGAGATCTATCTATTTTCTGGAAGGCTAGAGGTAGATTATTTGAACCAGACCTACAAGCTCAATTTACCCGAAGAAGAACAGTATGAAACCCTTGGTGGATTAGTAATGAATCATACCGAAGCCATCCCCGATCTTGGACATCAGATAGAAGTAGAAGGCTACCTGTTAACTATTGAAGAAGTATCAAGTAATCGGATTGAACAAATACGACTTGAAATAAAGCCGTCTGAGTAACTATAAACATTTCGATACATCGAATAATTTAAGTAGTTTCGCAGACCTAAAACACTTAAGATCATGGCGATTTTAAATACCATTCGCAAACGTACCAGTGTACTAATTATTGTAATCGGCCTAGCGCTATTCTCATTTGTTATATCTGGAATATTTTCCAGCAATGCGTTTCAAGGCGGAGATTTCTCTAACAATGTGGCAGAGGTAAATGATACTCCATTGTCTATTGAGGATTTTAGACAAAGTTTAGAAATAGCTTCGAATGCCTATGGACAAAACTTCTCGAATAGTCAACTTGTGAATATCGTTTTCGATCAAGAAGTTCGTAAAGAGATCTTGAGACAAGAACACGAAAAACTAGGTTTAAATATTGAAGGAGACCAGATCATAGATTTTATCCGTACCTCTGGCTATGCTAATATTCCAGCCTTTCAGAATGATGAAGGGTTTTTTGATGAATACGTTTTTAAGGCAACAGTTGCTAGTTGGAAGGCAACAAATCCTGCACAGTACGATGCTTGGTTGATTGACGAGGCTAATATTATTAACGCTGCGAAGGAGCAGATGTATTTCAATTTTGTGAATGCAGGGGTTTCGACGTCGTTACAAGAAGGGGCAAGTACTTTTAAATTTCAAAATGATAAGGTGAGTTTTGAGTATGTACAATTGCCTTATTCTAGTGTAGCGGATAGTTTAGTTAGCGTCTCTAAAGAAGAGATCGCAGATTATGTTTCTGACAAACCAAAGCAATTTAAGCAAGAAGAAGCCCGAGATCTACGCTATGTATTTTTTCAAGAGAAACCTTCTAAGGCAGATGAGGATGCTGTGTTAGAGCGCATCACATCGCTTTTAGAAGATCGCGAAGAGTACAATGAAGAAACCAAGGGCAGTATCACCGTTCAAGGCTTTAAAAACACAACAGAGGAGGCTGATTTTATTCAGCGATTCTCTGACCTTGCCGGTAATCTAGAATACCGTACTGCAGAAACGCTTCCTTCTGTTGCAGCTGCACAAATTACAGCCCTTGCTAAAGGAGCAGTTTATGGTCCGTACAAGGATGGTAATACTTATAAGATTAGCAAGCTAGTTGATTCAAAAAAGAATGGTAGTGTTCGCTCGAGTCACATTTTAGTGGCTTATAAGGGTGCTGAAAGAGCAGCTTCTACTATTGAGCGTTCAAAAGGAGAGGCCAGACTAAGAGCACAAGAGTATTTAAGAAGAGCACGCAGCGGTAACGAAGCCTTTGCCGATCTTGCTCGTGAAGGTTCTGATGGTCCAACAGGTGCGCAAGGCGGAGATCTAGGTTTTGTGAATGAGGGTGTCATGGTAGATGCTTTCAATGATTTTATTTTCGATAATCGTGTAGGTCGTATAGGTCTTGTAGAGACTGAATTTGGTTTTCATGTGGTTAAAGTCGAGGCGAAGCGAGATGTGTACTCTATAGCTACGGTTGCCCTTCGTATTGAGCCTTCTGAGACTACCACCAATACCCTATTTACCGATGCGACTACTTTTGAGATGAAAGTTTCAGATGCAGCGCCTAATTCGTTCTCAACCATTGCGAATGAAGGGGGATATTCGGTACGTCCGATTTCTCAGTTAAAGGTTCTAGATGAAAACTTGCCTGGTTTAGGTGCGCAGCGTAACATTGTTCGTTGGGCCTTTGAGTCAGACAGAAACGTGGGTGATATTAGTCGATTTGATACTGCTGATGGTTATGTAATTGCCCAAATGACCAAAAAGTACGAAGAGGGCGTACAGACTCCAGAGCAAGCTTCAGCAAGAGTATTACCGATTCTTCGAAAGAAGAAAAAAGCGGCAGTGCTTAAAGATAGCTTCGGATCATTAGATTACGAAAGCCTAAAAGGTCAAAGTGCTGCTAATTCAGGATCTGCATTAGCAATGACCACTCGTTCAAGTGTTATTTCAGGTATCGGCTCTGAGCCTTATGTAGTCGGAAAAGCGTTGGCTTTAGATGTAGGCCAAAACGCTTCTCTTATTGAAGGAGAATATGGAGTTTATGCGCTCAAGATCACTGAAAAGAATGAAGCTATGAGCCTTGCTACTTATGCTCCTTTTACTGAGACTATCGCTACACAGCGTAGAAATCAAGCTGCTGCAAACGCGTTTTTTGCGCTTAAAGAAAAAGCTGAAATCAAGGATAACCGCTCGATCTTTTACTAGTAGATACAGAGCTCTTTGAGTTTCAAAATAGTAGAATATCCTTTGTCTTGTAGATAAGGGATATTTTTTTTGCGAGTAAACAGCGCAAAGTCTCCTCCCCAAGCACCTAGTGAGGCGAATACTCCTTCGGGTCTATCATTAAATAATTCGTCCGAAATTGTGGGAATTTCTAATCGACTAGATAAGAGATTTTCCTGTTTATAGATTAAATCTTCAAAACGATCGATATCTGATATCTCCGCGCTAAGTGCTAGACTTAATCGAGAGAGTTCGTTCAAGAAATCAGCAGAGCTTTGGGCCTTTCTGTAATGCGCTATCGCTTCTTTACTGCTCATCTTCTGATTGAGATAAACAAGGTGTAGTTCGTCTCCAAATGTTGGTCTCCATTCAATAGGGTTTTTACTTACCTTCTTATTCCTACGATGGTAAAGTATAGGGCCCTCTGCTGTAGCGCAAGCGATATCGTATCCACTTCCTTTATACCCCAGGTCTAAGAGATCATAGGCATTTACTAATGCAAATTTTGCTAGGGCCGCAATAAGAGTAGATGAAGATCCAAGCCCCCATTGTCTATCAAATTCAAGAGTAGAACTCATTGAAAAAGGATAGTTAAATGACGGATTCAAAGAACGAGCAGCCTTAAGCAGTTTTGAAAAGGTGTTTGCTATCTCTTCAGAATTAGTCTTTGTTGGTTCTAAGCTTTGAATATCGAATTCAGCCTCAAACCAAGTTTTACCTGTGTGATCAAATGCTTGGCATTCAATGTTAGGAGACTGCTCTGCTTTAAAGCGAAACTTTTGCCCAAGTTTAGTGGGTAGTGCAAAAGCAGTTGCCCCATCGAGTACTCCGTAGGCTCCGCTAATGAGAAGTTTTCCTCTAGTATAAAATTCACTATCGGTCATTTCTAAGTTTGGTTAAGGCCTCTTTGACTGCCGAATTCGTAACGATTTGTTCGTTGAATTGCTTACTGATGGTTTGTTTTTCAGCCTCAGTAGCTCCAAGTGCACTTAGAAGATTTAAGAGGTGCATTTTCATGTGACCCTTTTGAATTCCTGTGGTAACTAATGAATTTATCGCTGCAAAATTTTGAGCCAAACCTGCAACGGCTACAATGCGCATGAGCTCCTTTGCAGATGGTTTGTCTAGTATTTCTAAGGATCTTTTTACTAGGGGGTGTAAAGAAGTTAGGCCGCCAACGGTTCCTAATGCTAGTGGAATATCTAAGTAGAAGTGAAAAGTGTCATTTTCGATTTTAGCCTGACTTAACGATCGGTATTTTCCGTCTTTTGCAGCATAGGCATGTACTCCTGCTTCAACGGCTCTAAAGTCATTGCCCGTTGCAATAACCACGGCATCAACACCATTCATAATACCCTTATTGTGAGTTACTGCACGATAAGGTTCTTCTCGCGCGATCGCGACTGCTCTTACAAATTTTTTAGCATATAACTGTGCTTCTGACAGATCTGCTCCTAATTGGTCAACTGGAGCGCTTACGCTTGCGCGTACCACGCAGTTTGGCACATAATTACTTAGTATACTCATCACTACTTCGGGTAGCTCATCTGCTTCAAAAACTGAGGATGCTGCATTGGTAAAAGATTTTGCAAGGGTCTCTAAACAGGTGTTTATAAAGTTAGCTCCCATTGCATCTGCCGTTTCGAAACGCAGATCGATCTGATAATAGCCGTCTAAAGCTGTTGTTTTACTAATGAGCTGTAGATTCTTTATTCCCCCTCCTCGACGTTCCATACTTTCCGTAATCGAGCTTAGGTCATTTAAGAATTTTAATTTGTTATCATTGAAAAAGTCATTCAATTTTTTTGCCGACCCATGATAGTTTAGGTGGATTTGTCCAACCTTTTCTGTACCTAGTATTTCTGTTTTAAATCCGCCCCTGTTACTCCAAAACTTAGCCGCTTTACTCGCCGCTGCAACTACTGAGCTCTCTTCGATGGCCATTGGGATGGTATACCATTTACCGTCAATAAGGAAGTTAGGAGCTACCCCTAGTGGTAAGTAGTGGTTGGTTAGCGTATTTTCGATAAATTCATCGTGAATTTTCTGAATCTCAGGGTCTGAATGATTGTAAGTATCCAGGGTCGCTTTAAACTCACTTGGGCTTTCCCCATGAGTTTCAGCAACCCAATTGATCTTTTCAGCTTTGGTTAACTTCGAGAAACCTTCGATTGGCTTTGACATTCGGCTAATTTGATAGCAAAGATAAGGATTAGGTCGAGCTTTAGTATTCGACAAATATTTAGTAAACTTGGAGGTTTATAGATATCTACACAATGAAAAAAGTCCTTTTTTCTGCCCTTGCAGTACTTGTTAGTAGTTTTTCTTTTTCTCAAAAGACAATTACACTTGAAGAGATATGGTCGGGAGCCTTTTCTACTAAGGGAATTGCGAATCTACGATCGTTAAATTCAGGTGATGCTTATACGGTGCTTGAATACCATGATGGTAAGAGCCAGATTGTGAGATATCGTTATAGTGATATGCAATCTGAAGGCGTGCTTTTGAGTTCAGGGGATGCTATTCCTAGATTTAGCGGATATACCTTCAGCGAGGATGAAAGCCGCGTGCTACTAGCAACTCAGCGCAAACCGATATTTAGACGCTCATCAGAGGCTGTCTATTATGTTTATGATTTCAAAACGCAAGATCTTATCAAAGTCAGTGAATCACTGATTCGAGCGCCTAGGTTTTCTCCAGATGGCTCGAGTTTAGCCTATGTTTTTGAGAATAATTTATACGTATTTGATATTGCTTCTAAATCAAGTCGCCAACTTACTGAGGATGGGAAGTACGGATCAATTATTAATGGACACGCTGATTGGGTTTATGAAGAAGAATTCTCGCTGGTTAGAGCCTATGAGTGGAGCCCCGAGGGTACTCACCTTGCTTATTTAAAGTTTGATGAGAGTCTTGTGCCTGAGTTTTCGATGGATGTCTTTGGTACCGAGTTGTATCCGAGTCAATATCGATTTAAATACCCGAAGGCGGGAGAGAACAATGCTGTCGTAGAGATACATATTATCGACTTAGCTTCAGGAAAGGATAGCCGTGTTGCACTTTCTCAAGATTACTATGTTCCTAGAATGAAGTTTATGAATCACAGCGAACATCTTTCGGTTCAGACGTTAAATCGTCACCAGAATCGTTTGATGTTATATAAAGTGAACATTAACACCTTAGAAGTTAGTACGCTTTTAGAGGAGACGGATGAGGCATACGTTGACCTGCATGACAATTTAACCTTCCTGCCTAAAGACCATTTTATTTGGACAAGCGAACGCGATGGCTACAATCACATTTACCTTTATGATTCTCAAGGAAAATTAATTCGTCAAATAACTAGTGGCGAATTTGAGGTCACTAAGTTTTACGGATATGATCAGAAGAAAGATCGAATTTTCTATCAATCTACTGAGCCTTCATCGATTGAACGTGCGGTTTACAGAATTTCAACAAAAGGCAAGTATAAAACCCGTTTAACGGCTCGTGCAGGAACCCATAATGCTCAATTTTCTAAAGACTTTCAATATTTCATCGGCACCTATAGTAGCAATACGAATCCCTATGAGTTTACGCTTCGTGACCCTAGAACGGGAAATGTTTTGAGTGTGATTAAAGACAATACTGAACTTGCTGAGAAATTAAAGGGGTATGATATCGCTGAAAAAGAATTTGGTACGCTTAATGTTGGTGCGAATCAACTCAATATGTACATGATTCGTCCGAATGATTTTGATCCTTCAAAAAAGTATCCACTTCTTATGTTTCAGTATTCTGGCCCTGGTTCACAACAGGTTGCAGATCAGTGGATGGGCACCAACGACTACTGGCATCAAATGCTTGTTAGTCAAGGTTATATTATCGCTTGTATAGACGGACGCGGAACGGGTTTCAAGGGAAGAAATTTCAAAAAATCGACTTACTTAAATCTTGTGAAATTTGAAACTGAAGATCAGATCGCTGCCGCAAAGAAATTATCTGAATTAGATTATATCGATGAGACACGAACAGGTATATGGGGATGGAGTTTTGGAGGTCATATGAGTACTAATGCCCTTTTAAAAGGAAACGACGTCTTTGAAATGGCCATCGCCGTAGCCCCGGTTACTAGCTGGAGATTTTATGATACGATATACACTGAACGCTTTTTACGAACCCCAGAAGAGAACCCTGGAGGTTACGATAATGAATCGCCGTTCAATTATCCAGAACTTTTAAAAGGTAAGTATCTACTCGTTCACGGTAGTGGTGATGATAATGTTCACGTACAGAATTCAATGCGCATGATTGAGGCATTAATTCAAGAAAATAAGCCTTTTGACTGGGCGATATATCCAGACAGAAATCACGGAATTTACGGCGGAAATACTCGCCTTCATCTGTATTCAAAAATGACAGAATTCATTAAAAACAACCTTTAATTATGCAGACTTCAGAGCCAACCCTTTTAGGACATCCTAAGGGATTATTTTATCTCTTCTTCGCAGAATTGTGGGAGCGTTTTAGCTTCTATGGCATGCGCGCGCTTCTAACCCTTTACATGGTGAATGTTATTTTTGAAGCACTAGTTAATCGAGATTTTGCAACAGCAGCCGTTTATTCTTCGTATGGCTCATTGGTTTACGCCGGAACCGTTATTGGGGGTCGTGTTTCTGATAATCTTCTAGGATTGCGAAAATCAATTTTCTTGGGGGGTATTTTAATGGCCTTAGGACACTTTATCTTGGCTATAGAGAGCAATATCACTTTCTTCCTAGCACTTTCTCTAATCATCGTAGGCAACGCTTACTTTAAGCCAAATATTTCAACCTTTGTTGGAGCACTTTACTCAGATAATGATCCTCGTAAAGATTCTGGTTTTACCATTTTTTATATGGGTATTAATATTGGTGGATGGGTCGCCCCCCTTCTATGCGGATGGCTTGCTGCTACCTATGGATGGCACTATGGTTTTGGTCTTGCTGGAATAGGAATGCTAACGGGCCTCATTGTTTTCTATCGAGGAATCAAGTCTGGTGTTTTTGGTGATCAAGGATTAGCTCCAAACACCGAAGCCCTTACACAGAAAAAAATGGGAATAAGTCGAGAAAACTGGGTAACCATTTTAAGTGTATTATCGGTTCCTGTTATGGCCTTATTATTGGCCTCGTATAGCCCAGTTTTTGGAGAGGATAATATTGTGAATCTTATATTCAAAGGGGTAGGAGTGCTTATTCTAGCTTACTTAGGATATATACTCTACCAGGCGTCAGCAGATGAGCGAAAGAAACTATTTGTAGCTATTCTGATCACTCTTTTCATGACGATTTTTTGGGGTTTTCATGAGCTTTCAGGTAGTGTAATTACGCTGTTCTCTGCAAGAAATGTTGAGCTAACCTTGATGTCTGCCGCTCAGACCAATTCTCTAAACTCGATGTTTATCATACTCTTTGCGATTCCGATTTCTATGCTTTGGACGTGGTTGTCTCGCCGAAATTTAAATCCTAGAACCCCTTATAAATTTGGAATGGGATTACTTTTCGCGGGTTCTAGCTTTTACGTATTGGCGATTTCTGGACTTAGTGCCAACGAGCAAGGATTAGTTCCGTTTAGTTACTTACTTCTGATGTATTTCTTACTCTCTATTGGGGAGTTGTTTATGTCACCGGTTGGTCTTTCTAAAATCACTTCACTTTCTCCTAAGCGAATTGTAGCCTTTATGATGGGAGTGTGGTTTTTATCTTCTGCATTTGCTTTTCAAGTGGTTGGCTTTATCGGAAAAAAACTATCCGTTGAAGGCGATTCTGCTGCGGCAGGTGGAATGCAGACCCTAGAGTTATATACAGACGGGTTTATGCTTATTGCCCAGTATTCTTTAGGTGCAGGGGTACTAGTACTCCTTTTCTCGCCACTGATGAAGCGCCTTATGGGCGATGTACACTAGTAAACCCATTATGAGATAAAGACCAATTACCTCGGATAAATCTACACAGAGTTTGATTTGCATAGGGGTTATTAGGATAACCGTTTCGAAGATACTGATTAGTAGATCATTGGTTAGTTGCCCTATGGGTAATACTAGCCCAATGCCACCGATTATCAAAATAAGTGGTGAGTAGTAATTGCTCAGAAAAATCCCGCTAATCCAGTAGATCAGAAGCCTGACCGAAAAGTGAACGGGTATTGGCATAAATCGCTTTTGCGGTTCTTTCACTAGCTCCTCGATCGCCAAGGACTTGCACTAGTTCTT
>JAAZVG010000184.1 GCA_018623655.1 Flavobacteriaceae bacterium | reverse complement strand
TAGCTATATACGCCGCTTTCGTGTACAAAGTAATCCTCTGATTAGAATTTTATAGATAAAAAAAGGCCACCCATTGGGTGGCCTTTGTATTGAATGAATACTGTAGATTATACAGCAGCAGATTTAACGGTTTTAATAATGATCCCTGCAATCTCATAAGGGTTACCATTCGATGCTGGACGACGATCTTCTAACCATCCTTTCCAACCGTTCTCAACTGTAGCGATTGGAATACGGATTGAAGCTCCGCGGTCAGATACTCCATAAGAGAACTCATCAATTGACTGAGTTTCGTGAAGTCCTGTAAGACGTTGATTGTTATATGCGCCATATACCGCAATGTGATCTTTAGCCACTGGACGGAATGCTTCACATATTTTCTCATAAGTTTCACGATTCCCAGCCGTTCTAAGCGCGGTGTTTGAAAAGTTTGCGTGCATACCAGAACCGTTCCAGTCACCTTTAACAGGTTTTGGGTGAAGTTCGATATAGTATCCGTATTTTTCAGTGATTCTATTTAAAAGGTAACGCGCTACCCAAATTTGATCTCCTGCTTCTTTCGCTCCTTTGGCGAAAATTTGGAATTCCCATTGACCCGGTGCAACTTCTTGGTTGATACCCTCCACATTAAGGCCAGCTTCAAGGCAAATGTCAAGATGTTCTTCTACGAAATCACGCCCCCAGGTATAACGACCACCTACTGAACAATAGTATTGACCTTGAGGACCAGGAAAACCTCCACGAGGGAAACCTAATGGTAGATCTGTTTGGTTATCCATTAAGAAATACTCTTGCTCGAATCCAAACCAGAAGTCATTGTCATCATCATCGATAGTTGCTCTGTGGTTTGATTCGTGAGCCGTACCGTCTGCATTTAGTACTTCACACATTACTAAAAATCCGTTCAAACGATCCGGATCTGGGAAAATATTAACTGGCTTAAGTAGACAGTCTGAAGATCCTCCTTCTGCTTGTAGTGTTGAGCTACCGTCGAAGGACCAAATTGGACAACTTTCTAGTTTACCATCGAAGTCTGAAACTATTTTCGTTTTACTTCTCAGTTCTTGTGTTGGAGTATAACCGTCTAACCAGATATACTCAAGTTTCGCTTTGTTCATGATTTAATAAAATCGGATTTTAGTTCATTAAAGCCCAAATGTAAATGAATTCTTTTCGGATTCTATTTCTTAATCCTATAGTTATCAAATAATTATAAACTTGTTAAAAAACTGCGTTCATTTTGTGCAAATGTGCATTTATGTGGGGCTCAAATTGTTAAACATTAGTTCTATTTTTGCCATAAATACCCATTCATGAGTTCGAATTCTTCAAAACGATATGATCAGCGAGGGGTTTCGGCTACTAAAGACGAAGTTCATAAAGCAATTAAAAACATTGACAAAGGGCTGTTTCCCAAAGCCTTTTGTAAAATCGTACCTGATTATCTTACATCGAGTGAGGATCATTGCATTGTAATGCATGCGGATGGAGCCGGAACCAAGTCTTCTTTGGCGTATGCTTATTGGAAAGAAACAGGCGATTTATCGGTTTGGAAGGGTATTGCACAGGATGCCCTAGTCATGAATCTCGACGATCTTATTTGCGTAGGAGCAACCGAATCGATTCTGCTCTCCTCTACTATTGGGCGAAATAAGAATTTAATTCCAGGAGAGGTTATTGGGGCGATTATCAATGGTACCGAAGAGCTAGTTAGACAGCTGGCTGATTCAGGAGTTTTTATACACACTACTGGTGGTGAAACGGCCGATGTGGGTGATCTTGTCCGAACTATAATTGTTGATTCTACAGTTACTGCTAGAATGAGACGGGATGAGGTGATTGACAATGCGAATATTAAGCCAGGAAATGTTATTGTAGGTTTCGAATCTTATGGACAGGCAACTTATGAACGAACTTATAATGGCGGAATGGGGAGTAATGGTTTGACATCGGCTCGACATGATGTGTTTTCAAAAGTCGTAGCCAAGAAGTATCCCGAAACTTTTGATCCTTCATTGCCTAATGAATTAATTTATAGCGGAAGTATTGGGCTTACAGACACTGTTGAAGATAGTCCTCTCGATGCTGGTAAACTCGTTTTGTCTCCCACAAGAACTTATGCTCCACTGATGAAAAAGATTTTTGATACGATTGATCGCAACAAAATTGACGGTTTGGTTCATTGTAGTGGGGGGGCTCAAACAAAGGTCTTACATTTCATAGATGATCTTCATGTGATCAAGGATAATCTATTCGAGATACCCCCTTTATTTAAAATGATACAAAAAGAATCTAATACCGATTGGAAGGAGATGTATCAAGTATTTAATTCTGGACATCGCCTTGAGGCTTATACCGATCAGAAGACAGCTGAAGAAATGATTCGTATTTCAGAATCATTTAATATCAGAGCGAAAGTAATCGGAAGAGTTGAAGCGTCCAATGAGAAAAAGCTAAGTATAAGAAGTGAGTATGGGCAATTTGAATACGCCTAGACCATAAATTCTTTCTACTCAATAAGCTATATTTGAGATTCGCAAAGCGCACCTATGGTTGATAAATTAAATATTATTAAACAACGTTATGATGAGGTATCTGACCTAATCATCCAACCTGACGTCATTGCTGATCAGAAGCGATATGTCAATCTCAACAAGGAATACACTAATTTGCGTCCGATCGTTGAGAAAAGACAGGAATACTTGAACTTACTGGCAAATTTGGAAGAGGCCGAGGAAATCATTTCAGAG
>JAAZVG010000053.1 GCA_018623655.1 Flavobacteriaceae bacterium | reverse complement strand
TGAATAATACAGATAATTGAGAAAAAATAGAATACCAATGATATGTAACCACCAAGCAGAGCGTTCAATGATCACGAGGGAATCAATCGAAAACTGACTCATAAAAGGTTCTAAAGATGCACTTACTGGAAATGTACCAGCTAACGGATAAGCTTCGTAACCTTTGAGCTGAAGCGCATAATCAGCAGCATTCATTGTAAGTAACAACACCATCAACACGAATTCGATGATCAATATCCAATTCGCGTCAGATTTTGGCCAACCTTTCATTTCGACACTCCAAAATCTTGCAATTCGCATTACATTTCGTCGCATCCAAAACACCACCACCGAAACCACTACTAGAAACGCAAAAATCTCAAAAGTAGCTATGGCAAAATCGTAGAATACTCCTAAATCTTTAAAAATTCTATGGGTTCCGAGCAACCCGTCAATTATAATTTCTAAAAGCTCAATGTTGATAATAATAAAACCTAGATAGACAATTAGATGTAATAGCCCCACTAAAAGATTTCGATGCATTTTTTGTTGACCGAATGCCAATCGGAACATCTGAACCCAGCGTTCCTTTTTTCTATCCACCTTAACTAGAGGTGTTCCTAGATGAATTGCGGCAATGATTTTTTTGCTGTTTCTAATAAAAAACCCAATACCGCAAACCAGAAGAATAAAAAAAAGTATTGAATCTATCATTGATTATTAGAAGACTTAGCAGGATCTGACTCAGGAAGAACGTACTCTTTCTGTTTTTTACCAAAAACAGAGACAGATAAGTACCGCTTTGGATTTAAGCGTAGGTCTTGCAATAGCCACTCTAACTGATTCAAATTCTCCCGCAATGATATATATAACTGCTCATTGGTAAATAGTTGACCAACAGCTCCATCTCCATTTTTTATACTTTCAAGTAATTCTTTAGTATTAGAAACCGAAGAATCTAAATCAGCAAATAACCCCTGTAAATCAGCTTCATTCAACGTTTTAGATACATCTGATAAATTCGATGTTAACGCAGCTGTATTTTCAAGAATAGTTCCTAGGGCTTGCTCATTAGCAGTTAAGTTCTCACTTACATTCTCAGCAATCACTTTTAAAGAGGAACTAGTATCACTCAAATTCTTAAGTGTTTCTCTTAACAAAGCTTGCGAGTCACTATCTAGAAGTTGATTCAAATTTCGCATTAACAAATCAGTCTCTACTATTGCACTGTTCACTTTAGCTTCTAGAGGTTCCATAAGTTCGGTGATTCTATCTGTCATCCCTATCTTTACAGAGGTAATCAATGTGTCTTTATCCTGAACATTTGCCATATCTGGTGTTCCAAGCACGATTTGTAATCCTTTACCCCCCAAAACAGAAGTATCGTAAAGTTCAGCTTTTGAATCTACAGGTATCGGCAGATTTGTTGTCAGAGTAAATGAGACAAGTAGCTTCCCTGATTCATCTAAAAAAGTAATATCATCGATAGTACCAATACTATAACCGTTTAAAGAAACTGCAGTACCTGGCTGTAAACCACCCACATGATCGTACACTGCATATAAAGTGGTCGACTTACCTAATAAACTATTTGATTTTAGATAACTAAACCCCTGTACTAATGCAGCTATTCCAAGAACAACAATCAACCCAGCCTTTATTTCTTTAGTAAATCTCAATGCGTTCATTTATTCATTCGTTTCGGCGATAAAAGCGTCCTTAAACCCTTTATTACGCGCCAGATTCAATAATTCTTGAGCGGTTTGTGACGAATTCGTCCTTCCGTAAAAATAACGTATTACGCCTGAACCTTCATCACGATAAATTGGTTTTAATCCTTTAAAAAAAGGATCGTTCTCTAAGAGCTTACGATCAGAGGCTGCCAGCTGAATCTGATAATAGGTTGAAGATTCTTTAGATGGAACTTCAAAAGATACCGTATTCATGAAAAACTCGTTCTTATACGCTACAAGGGCCGCAGCAATAGCCTCAGCAATTTTATATTGACCTTCACTTGAATTCAAAAAGGCTCCTTCGTTCGGATTACTTAAGAAACCTACCTCAATTAAAACAGAAGGCATAATGGTTCCATATAGCACCACAAAACCCGCTTGTTTAACCTTACGATCCCTTCTACTGGCCTTTTTTACTAGACTGTTTTGCACTTTATACGCAAGCTGAATGCTTTGATTTAGATTTTCCTCCTGAATAACTGACACACCAATGGCATCACTGTTAAATTTTGAATAGTTTTCAGTGTAACCTTCCTCCCTGTAGATTACTGCGTTTTCTCGTTTAACAACATTGAGATTTTTATCTGCTCGATGAAGGCCTAACACAAATGTACCTGCTCCATAAGCATTTGAGTCATGAGCATCACAATGTATTGATACAAAGACATCTGCACCAATTTTATTTGCAAAAGGACCTCTAGCATCCAAATCTATTGCCACATCCTTGTCCCTAGTCAGATAAACAGCAACATCAGGTTCTTTACTTAAAAGTGTTTTGATCTTTTTTGAAATCGAAAGGGTAATGTTTTTTTCGTAGTACCCGTTTTGAACGTTTCCAGGATCTCTACCCCCATGACCAGGATCGAGTACTACTTTAAACTGGTCTGATTGAGCATAAACCAAAGAAAAACTTGAACATGACACCCATATCAAGATACAGTTTGTAAAAAAATACTTCATCGTGGAGTTGTGAAACATACCCTAAAATTAAGCATTCCCGGCAAGTTCCGGCAAATAATCCGTAAGTTTGATTCCATTAATCAAGAGCTTTTTTGCTTGGTTCAAATCTAGAATTACTCTTGTCGACACAAAGGCATTATTGGATCATTCTCTTTTTTTGGATGACTGCGTTTTCGGTAGTTCATGCACAGAAGCAAATAGCGATAAAAAATCTTTTAATCAGGCCTATCTCAGTACCTGATACTATTATTGCCCCTTTATTACCAGAGGTTGCTGCTGCACAAAAGATACTAAAAGACTCCCTTGAAAAAAATCGAATCACGCAAACACCAATTAAGGTTGCTTCGACTTTAGATGCTCCCATTGTATACAGTGCAACAGACTCTGTGGCGATTGATCAGAAACTGTCTGCCATCATTCTGTCCAATCAAGCAAAAATTACCTATGCTGATACCCAATTAGCCTCAGGTATTATTTCTATTGATTATGTAACCAACGAGGTTCAAGCAGGTAGAATAAAAAATAGCGAAGGTAATTTAGATCAAACCCCAAATTTTAAGCAAGGGCCAAGCGTGGTGGTTCCTGATTCGATCCGTTACAATTTCAATACCGAAAAAGCAATCATTTTTAACTCTCGAACCGAACAAGGGGCAGGATACGGAAGTATGGGCCCTTCAAGTGAGAATATGAAAGTCTATACAGAGATGACTAAAAAGGAGAATGACTCTGTTTTTTATTTTCAAAAAGGAAAGCTCACAACAGCCAAAGACACTATCGATCCTGATTATTATATCAAAATCAACAAAGCAAAATTCATTCCTGGAAAAAGAATTATAGCAGGTTTTGCAAATATGTATTTAGTAGATGTACCTACTCCTATTGCTTTACCTTTTGCTGTGCTTCCTTTAACACAAGGTCGCTCTGGGGGGTTGATTTTTCCAACAATCACTAATGATCCTCAAAGGGGTTATGCCATTCAAAATGGAGGGTATTATCTTCCTTTAAGTGAATACGTAGACTTAAATCTAACCGGTGATTATTATACCAACGGTAGTTATGGTTTCAAGGTTCAAAGTGTTTATACGAAAAGATATCGATTCAGAGGTAATATTAACTTGAGGTATGAAAATCTAATTAACAGTCAAAAAGGTTTCGAAGACTATAGTCGTAGTAGTATTTTCAATCTTCAAATTTCTCATAGTCAAGATGCTAAGGCTAATCCTAATTCAAGGTTTTCAGCTTCGGTTAATATTGGTTCGAGCTCTTATTTTAGAAGTTCTGCTAACCAACAAAACTTAGCACTAACACAAAATAACAACCTCTCCTCATCGATATCATACACTAAAACCTTTCCTGCCTATCCCTCGGTAAACGTCAATCTAAGTGCTACTCATAATCAAAACACAAATACCGAAGAAATTAATTTGACCCTGCCTACGGCTCAAGTGAATATGGAACGTATCTTTCCATTTGCACCAAGAAACGGAATGAAAAAGGGCATTCTTCAAAATATTAATTTTCAATATAGCTCACGCTTTGAAAATCGCGTTAAAACTACCGATTCTCTCTTCTTAACCGCTAGAATGTTCGATAATGTAAAGATGGGTGCAAGACATAATATCCCTATCAGCACTAATTTCAAAATAGCAAAATTCTTTAGTGTTTCAGTGGGGGCTAATTACGAAGATCTATGGACATTTGAAACCTATACAAGAGGCCAAGACCCGACGGCGGAACAAAACAGGGAAATCATCCTAGACACCGTTAAAGGTTTTGATCGTTTTAACAGGTATGGTATTTCTGCTAATATTGGAACGACAGTTTATGGAACCTACACTTTTAAAGAAGGAAAAAAATTGGAAGCCATAAGACATGTTATGCGACCCTCGGTGGGTTGGGGATATCGTCCGTCTTTTGAACAATATTACGACACCTACACCAATTATGATGGAGAACTAGAAACTTACTCTAGATTCGAAGGAACTTATAATGGAGCACCTTCGCTTAGCCAAAGTAACGCACTTACCTTTAGCCTTCAAAACACGATTGAAGCGAAAGTAAAATCAAAAGACAGTACAGAGACAGAATCTAGAAAAATTCCCATATTCAGTAATCTAAACTTCGCTAGTTCATATAATATGGAGGCCGATTCACTGCGACTAGCACCGGTAAGTTTCAATGCAGCTACCGCAATTCTCGACAGAAAGATGAACATCAATTTGAACGGAGCACTCGACCCCTATGCAATAGATGCCGATGGCAGGAGAATCAATACGTTAAACATTAAAAATGGAGGAGGTTTATTCCGCCTAACTAGGGCGAACATCAATATCAGCTATCGTTTAAATAACGATACTTTTAAACCGAAAAGTCAAAGAGAAGATGATAATGAAGGTGAGGAAGAAAACAATCGAGGATATGACTCTGATTATCGATCGGCTTCTGGAGGTGCCGCAAACGACTTGTTCGGCTTTGGACTTAATGACGATTTGGATAACGAAGAAGAGACAGAAGTGATTGGGAAACTATACAGAAATTCAATTCCGTGGAATATGAATCTTCAATTTACTAGTGGATATACCAATGCCGCTAGAGAGAATAACTTCACTAATGCCTCACTCATGTTTTCGGGAAATTTAGATCTCACCCCGGAGTGGAAAATTAGATTCTCCTCAGGTTATGATTTTACTAACAAAGGATTTAATCTTACGCAATTAGGATTTAGAAGAGACTTAAAAAGTTTCGATCTAAGATTTAATTGGGTACCTTTTGGAAACAATACTCGTTGGGACTTTTTCATAGGGATCAAGAGTAGTATGCTGTCAGATCTTAAGTGGGAAAGTCGCAGCCAACGCAATGTAATTAGACGATAATGAAAAAAATCATATGTACTCCAAAGGCGCCTGCTCCGATCGGCCCCTACTCTCAAGCTGTCGAATCGAATAATACATTGTATGTATCTGGTCAAATCGCTATTAATCCTGAAACAGGGTTGCTAGATAATGAAGATATCACTAGTGAAACCGTACGGGTAATTAACAATTTAAGAGCCATTCTTACAGAAGCTGGATACGTTCCTGAGGAGGTGGTAAAGTGTAGCATTTTTTTGAGTGATATGGCGCATTTCGAAACAGTGAATGAAATTTATGCCACTTTATTTAACGAAAAAACCGCACCAGCTAGAGAAACTGTCGCGGTTTTAGGACTTCCGAAAAATGTAAATGTTGAAGTTTCACTGATTGCCCAAAAATAGGCTACATCGTTTTTCTGTGAAACTCTACTAAACCATCGATAGGCTTACGGAGTACTTTACCCATAACTAAATCATTATTGTTTAGTACAGCCTCAAGCTCATCTTTTAAATAATAAGCAATACTACCCACAAAATGACATGGCACTTTGGTAGCCAGTTCAAACTGCATGATATAGTTATTTACAAATTGCTGTAAACCTTTGTTAATCACTCCTCTGCAATACCTATGCTTTTTGTTTTCGATTAAAAAGCGTGCGAAGGTAGCTAGATAAGTATTTGGGTTCGGTTGTTTATATAAGTGTTCTTTTATAATATCTGCTTCAAGCGGATATTCCTTGGTAAACTTTATCGCTAAGTCTTGGGGAATCTTATGAAAATAAAGATCTCTTAGCAGCTTGCGACCAAAATAGTTCCCACTAGCATCGTCCATAAGAATATATCCCAGTGAGGTTACCTTTTGAAAAGGCTGGTGACCGTCGTAATACGAACAGTTTGATCCAGTCCCAAGAATACATACGATACCTTGTTTACCGATATCAGTAGTAGCGTAAATAGCGGCATAGGTATCTTCCTTAACATCAATCTTTGCCTTGGGGAAGAAAACCGCAAAAATTTCACCTAGAAATTTCTTCATGCGATCTGTTCCACAGCCTGCACCATAAAAATAAAGTTGAGAAACCTTTTCTCTGTTTTGTGAGATTTCAAAGTTATTCGCTAAGCGATCCTCTATCACCTCTCTTGTCAGTACTTCAGGAGACAAACCTAAAGTTTGAGTTTTGAAAAGTTCTTCTCCCCTTTCATTGAGTGCAATCCAATCAGACTTGGTTGCACCGCTATCTACGATTAATATCATAAATACCTATTCTTAGATTGACGCAACGTGCAGTGCTAAATCAATTAATTTGTTTGAGTAGCCAGCCTCATTATCGTACCAAGAAACTAGTTTGAAAAACGTTGAGTTCAACTCGATACCAGCATTAGCATCGAAAATTGAGGTTCTTGCATCCCCAATAAAGTCTTGCGATACAACTAAATCTTCGGTATACCCTAAAACCCCTTGAAGTTCATTTTCAGAAGCTGACTTAAAAGTTTTCTTGATTTCTTCATACGAGGTTTCTTTTGATAATTTAACCGTGAGGTCAACTACAGAAACGTCCGCATTAGGTACACGAAAGGCCATACCTGTTAATTTACCTTCAAGTGCTGGAATCACTTTAGTTACTGCCTTTGCAGCACCCGTCGCCGCAGGAATAATATTGAGTAACGCTGAACGACCCCCTCTATAATCTTTTCTAGAAGGACCATCAACAGTCATTTGAGTCGCGGTAGTCGCATGAACTGTTGTCATTAAAGCTTCTTCTATTCCGAAGTTATCATTTAAAACTTTTGCTAAAGGCGCTAAGCAGTTGGTAGTACAAGAAGCGTTTGAGACAATCATATCAGTAGTTTTGACATCATTGTGATTTACTCCCATTACAAACATCGGAGCATCTTTCGATGGAGCAGAAATTACTACTTTCTTAGCACCTCCTTCGATGTGCTGTTGAGCCATGTCCAAAGTCGTGAAAATACCTGTACATTCGGCTACAACTGTAGCTCCAACTTCATCCCATTTCAAGTTACGCGGATCTCTCTCGGCAGTGATTCTTACAACATTCCCATTAACCACTAACTGATCTCCAGAAACCTCAACCGTACCTTTGAAGTTACCGTGAACTGAGTCGTATTTTAATAGATAGGCTAAATGGTCTAGCTCTAATAAATCATTAATCGCTACAATTTCGATATCGTCTCGCTGTGCTGCTGCACGGAAAACCATACGCCCGATACGACCAAAACCATTAATTCCTACTTTTAATTTTCCCATTTTATTACTATTTGATGATTATTAATTATTTAAAAACTCATGATATCAGAAACCCGAACTAATTCATCATCAATCGGTGTTAATCCGCTGATTGCGTAATCGATTGGGGTTAATACCATATTATTATTTTCGATACCAATCATAAAATTGGTTTTTCCTTCCATTAATGATTCAACAGCTTTAACGCCCATTCTAGAAGCTAATACGCGGTCAAAACAGGTTGGTGAACCACCTCGTTGCATATGACCTAATACAGATACACGAACATCGTAGATCGGAAGATGTTTTTCAACATATTCTTTTAATTCAAATACATTTTTTCCAGTCTTATCTCCTTCGGCTACAACAACAATACTCGATGATTTTCCTGAATCTTTAGAATGCTTTAAAGATTCAAGCAATCGGTCTAGCCCCAAATTCTGCTCTGGTATTAGAATTTCTTCTGCTCCCGCACCAACACCACTATTGAGGGCAACCAGACCTACATCTCTACCCATCACTTCAACAAAAAATAAACGATTATGAGAACTTGCTGTGTCGCGAATCTTATCGATGGCTTCGACTACAGTATTAGTAGCGGTATCAAAACCAATTGTATTGTCCGTTCCCAATATATCGTTATCAATGGTACCTGGAATCCCCATTACCGGGAAACCGAACTCCTCATTCAGTTTTTGGGCTCCAGTTAGTGAGCCATTCCCTCCGATAACAACAAGAGCGTCTATCCCTGCTTTTTGAATATTATCATAAGCCTTTTTTCGACCCTCTGGTGTTCTAAAGTCTTCGCATCGGGCAGATTTAAGAATTGTACCTCCTTTGTGTATAATATTATTCACAGAGCGAGCGTTAAATTCCTTAAAATCGCCATCAATTAAACCTTGATAACCTCTATAGATCGCTGTACACTCGAGACTGTGAAATGCAGAGGTACGAACGACCGAACGTATCGCGGCATTCATCCCAGGAGAATCACCTCCTGAAGTCAGAACTCCAATTCTTTTGATTGATTGATTCATAGTTTTAACGCGCCAAATCTAATTAAATCTGTTAATTAATCCACTTGATTCGCTGATTTTAATACTCTTCGAATCAAATCTTTAAAATTTTCAAAATCGACTTGATAACTTAGACCTAAACCTTGGGTATATCCCTGAGAGCCCACAAATACTTGGCTCAATGTGTTTTCTCGGTTGAATATCTTAGCACTTAAAGTACCCTCTTCATTCAGAATAACCTGCAATTCTACATCTCCAGCAACAACCGTTTCTGTTACACCTCCAACAGGAACTCCTAATTTTCCATTAAATAAAACACGCTTACCAAGCTTTGTACTTACAGTCACGCCAATTCTGTCTTCAATATCAATATTTGATTGAGGACTAGTAAACCCTTGTTCATAAG